>JABFWC010000386.1 GCA_013362385.1 Pseudarthrobacter sp. | reverse complement strand
GTAGTGGAGGCGGGCCCGCCAGAGGGCTTCGTCGGCGTAGATGTTTCCGATGCCCGAGACCAGGCCCTGATCCAGGAGTGCCCGCTTCAGGCCGGTCTTCCGGTTCCGCAGGCGCCGGTAGAAGAGCTCGAAGGAGAATGCGGGATCCAGGGGGTCCCGGGCGATGTGCGCCGCTTCGCCCGCGATGAGCGGTAGGGGGGATTCAGCGAGGCCGCCGGGGCCGCCGTCGTCCGTGGGAACCAGCGAGGTGAGGAACAGGCCGCCGAAGATCCGCTGGTCCACGAACCTGAGCTGCTCCGGCATTCCCTCGCCGGGACTGAGGCGGAACCTGACCTTGAGGTGCTTTTCGTCCGGCACCGCAGGGTCCTGCATCAGGAGCTGGCCGCTCATGCCCAGGTGGGCCATCAGCGCCACCTGCGGCTGCGTAACCTCCCCTGCGGGGCCTTCGCTGTCCAGCAGCGGCAACCACAGGAACTTGCCCCGGCGCACGACGTCGGCCACGACGGCACCTTCAAGGTTGCCGATGAAGTCGCCGGCGCCCAGGGCATGGCGGCGGATGGAGCGGGGGTCCAGGACCTCGACGGCTTCGATTGTCCGGCCCCGCACCCAGCTCACCAGGCCGCGGCGCACCACTTCGACCTCGGGCAGTTCCGGCATGGCGGTGCTACTTCGCTGCGACGGACCCGGCGGCCTTGCCGGTGGCGTCCAGGCTTCCTGCCCCGGTGAGCACCCGCCATGCGTCTGCGGCGGCTTCCTGCTCAGCTTCTTTTTTCGAGTGTCCCGTGCCCTTGCCGTACGCGGTCCCGCCGAGGCTGAGCACGGCGGTGAAGGTGCGGGCGTGGTCCGGGCCTGCACCGTCCACCGCGTAGTGGATGGTGCCCAGCTGGCGGCTGGCTGCAAGCTCCTGGATGCTGGTCTTCCAGTCGGTGCCGGCGCCCAGGACTGCCGCGTCCTTAAGCAGCGGGCCGATCAGGCGCATCACGAGCTGGCGTGCCGTTTCGATGTCGTTGGAGACGTACGTGGCCCCGATCAGGGCTTCCATGGTGTCGGCGAGGATGGAGGCCTTGTTCTTGCCCTGGGTAAGCTTTTCGCCCTGCCCAAGGTAGATGTACTCGCCGATGCCCAGGCTCCGCCCGATGTTGGCCAGCGCCCGGGTGCTGACAACCGCCGAGCGGCGCTTGGCAAGATCGCCTTCGGGCAGCTCCGGGTTGTCCCGGTAGAGGGCGTCGGTCACGGAGAAGCCCAGGATGGAGTCGCCCAGGAATTCCAGGCGCTCGTTCGTGGGGATGCCGCCGTTTTCGTACGCGTAGGAACGGTGGGTGAGCGCAAGACGAAGCGTCCCGGCGTCAATATTGACACCGAGACGCTTCAAAAGCTCTTCAGTTGAAGACATCTTTCCAGCCTGTCGGCCGATTAGACGTCTGCGACCTTGCGGCCCTTGTACTCAAGGAACAGCGCGGTGCCAGCAGAGTCGGTAACGACCTTTGCCTGGTGCGGCAGGCTGTAGGTGACCTGGCCGTTCTCAACGGTCTTCACCAGGTGGGGGGCGGTCGCCTTCCACTGCGAGCGGCGGGCGCGGGTATTCGAGCGAGACATTTTCCGCTTGGGAACAGCCACGGCTAACTCATTTCTCTCTAGACAAACACGTACAAATCAATTTTGCCGGTCAGGCTTAGCCAGATCAGCCAAGGCAGCCCAGCGAGGATCGACGACCTCGTGGTGGTGCCCCGGCTCGTCTTCCAGGCGGACTCCGCATTGGGAGCAAAGGCCCTGGCAGTCTTCCCGGCATACCGGCTGGAACGGCAGATTGGTGACAACCGCGTCCCGCAACACCGGTTCAAGATCGATTACATCGTGCTCGACTCGACGTTGCTCTTCATCATCTTCTTCGTCCGACAGCTCAACGCCCTCATAGAAGAAAAGTTCTTGCACATTGACCTCAAGGTCATACGCAAGGGGATCCAGGCATCGGCCGCACTCGCCGGTGACACCGACAACCACGGTTCCAGATACCAGAATTCCTTCGTGTACGGCCTCAAGCCTCAGGTCGAGCTCAACATCCGAGCCTTCCTGAACGCCAATGAGCGCCACACCAAGATCACCCGGTGCGGGTACATGTTCCTTCAGTGTCCGCATGCTTCCCGGGCTGCGCCCGAGGTCCTTGACGTCGAACGCCAGGGGCGAACCAGCATCTCTTTTAATGAGAACTCCTGTTGAACATATGACCGACGTACCATCTTAGCCCGAAGAGCCATAACGACTCAAACCGGCCGGAGGCGGCGCCGAAGTACCGGACAAGCTTACCGTCTTGGCTGCTGGTCGGTCGAAGACTCGCCGGAGAGCATGCGGCGGTGCACCGACCTGGGCACGTAGTCCGTTACGTTTCCGCCGAGGGACGCCACCTCCTTGATCAGGGTGGAAGACAGGTGCGTATAGCTTGCCTCCGCGGGGAGGAATACGGTCTCCACACCGCTCAGCTGCCGGTTCATGGTGGCCATGGGGTGCTCATAATCGAAGTCGGAGGACGACCGGAGCCCCTTGACGATGGCCGAGACGCCGCGTTGGCGGCAATATTCGGCCAGCAGCCCCTCCCCCACCGGTTCCACGACGATTCCCTTGAGCGAGGCAAGGGTTTCCCGCGCCATCTCGAGCCGCTCATCCAGGGTGAACATGTACTTCTTGGCGTAGTTGGTGGAGATGGCGACGATGACTTCGTCAAAGAGCCCGGCGGCGCGCGCTATCACTTCGAGATGGCCGTTGTGGATGGGGTCGAAGGATCCGGGGCAAACAGCGCGTCTCATGCTCCGAACCTACCCCATGGCAAGGCCGGGATACCATGACTGGATGCATCCTGCACAGGAACTTTCCACGCCCCTGGCCCCCGCTCCATGGCAGCGCACCGCGCTCGGAGCCAACCTCCTTTCACCCGGCGGCAGCCTGGGCGTGACCATCTTCGAGGAGATGACGACGCTGGCCGTGCAGACCGGCGCGATCAACCTTGGCCAGGGCTTCCCGGACGAGGACGGGCCGGCCGAAATCAGGGAGGCCGCCCGCGCAGCGATCGCCGCCGGCGCCAACCAGTATGCGCCCGGCAAGGGAATCCTTGAACTCCGGGAGGCCGTGGCAGCCCACCAGGAACGCTTCTACGGCCTGGCCCCCGACCCCGCCTCGGAAGTCATCATCACCACGGGCGCCACCGAAGGCATCGCCGCCGCCCTCCTGGCGCACGCCCGGCCCGGCGACGAGGTCCTGACGTTCGAGCCCTTCTACGACTCATACGGGGCAATCATCGGACTGTCGGGCGCCACCCACGTCACCGTGCCGCTGACCGCCCCGGATTTCATGCCCGACCTGGACGCCCTGGAGGCCGCTTTCACCGCGCAGACCAGGGTGGTGCTGCTGAACAATCCGCACAACCCCACCGGCGCCGTGTTCCCGCCGGCCGTATTGCAGCGCGTGGTGGACCTTGCAGCCAAATACGGCAGCATCATCATCAGCGATGAGGTCTACGAACACCTCACCTTCGGCGTAGCCCACACTCCGGTGGCTTCCCTGCCCGGGGCAGGGGAACGGACAATCACCATTTCCTCGGCCGGCAAGACCTTCTCCCTGACGGGCTGGAAGGTGGGCTGGCTGAGCGGGCCCGAGGACCTCGTCGCCGCGGTGCGGACGGTGAAGCAGTTCCTCACCTACAGCTCGGGCACCCCCTTCCAGTCAGCCATCGCCAAGGGCCTGGCCCTCCCCGACGCGTTCTATGAGGGCATCGCCGCCGCCTTGGAGCAGAAGCGCGACATCCTCAGCCAGGGGCTGCGGGCCGCCGGCTTCGACGTCTTCACGCCGCAGGGCACCTACTTCGTGAACGTTGACACTTCCCCGTTGGGCATCACGGACGCACTGGACCTCGCCCGGCGGCTGCCCGCCCTGGTGGGCGTTGCCGCCATCCCGGTCCCTGTCTTCTGCCACGAGGAAGGTGCACAGCGCACCAGGAGCCTGCTCCGGTTCGCCTTCTGCAAGAAGGATGATGTCCTGGAAGAAGCTGCCGTACGGCTGGCCACGCTGCGTGGAAGGCTCTGATGCCGGGCGGCGGGACGGCCTCGCGGTTCCTGCGGACCACGGGCCAGCACGCCACCATCGAACCGGACGCGTTCACCGACGGCGGTTTCATCCTGAGTATTGGCGGCGCTGAACAGTCGCACGTCAACCTTGACCGGCCCGCCGAGATCTTCTACGAATACCTGCGCAGGATCGGGCACCTTGTGGACCTTGCGGCCCCGGAAGGGGAACCGGTCAGGGCCCTGCACCTCGGAGCGGGGGCGCTGACGCTTGCACGGTACATCCAGGCTACCCGCCCCGGCTCCGCGCAGTACGCGGTGGAACTGGAGCGCGAGCTGCTGGACTTCGTCCTCCGCCACCTGCCCCTCCCCGAGGGCACCGACCTGACCACCGTCATCGGCGACGCCCGCGAGGCGCTCGGCGCGCTGGACCCCGAACTCACCTTCGACGTCGTGATCCTGGACATCTTTTCCGGCCCGGAAGCGCCCGGGCACATCGCCTCCAGCGGGTTCTACGAAGAGGCCAAGGCCCGGCTGGCCTCGAACGGACTCCTGATCGTCAACGTGGGCGACGAACCCGGACTGACCCTGGTGCGAAGCCAGGTGGCCGCGCTCCGGGCCGTCATGGGCGACGTGGCGGCCTTCGCAGAGGCCGGAATGTTTGACGGCCGGTACCCCGGCAACATTATCCTCGCCGGAACCCGGGGAAGGTGGCCGGAGCAGTGGACGGCGGAACTGGCCGCCCGGGGCCCGCATCCCGCCCGGGTCCTGGCCGGAGTGGACCTGGACAAGCTGTCAGGCTGACGCCCCTAGCCCTCCCCGCCCCGCTCCTGGACCGGTTCCTGCACGCTGTCCTGCACCAGGGGCACATCCTCGTCGTCGATGGCGTCCGGGACGAAGGGCTCGGCGAACCACAGCCGGGTTTCCCCGTACTTTTTCTCCGCGAACCGCGCCAAGGCATCGGGCCAGCCCGGCTCCGGCGAACGGGAGGAGCGCTCCACCACCACGACGGCCCCGGGTGCCAGGTGGGCGCCAAGCTTGTGCAGCACCGAGGACAGTGCCGCCTCCTCGAGCGGATAGGGCGGATCCAGGAAGACGAGGTCCCAGGCCGCCGTGTCCGCGGCACGGTCCAGGAAGGGCTCGACCTTGGAACGGTGCACGGTGACCGCCTTGCGGCCCAGGACGCCGTTAATGAGGTCTGCGTTGCGCTGGCATACAGCGCTGGCCTTGGCGTCGGATTCCACCAGGTCCACGGAGGCTGCACCCCTGCTGCCGCTCTCCACGCCGAGGGACCCGGAGCCGGCGTAGAGATCCAGCACCCGGGCGCCGGCGATGGCCTCGAAAGCATCCAGGCGGGAAAAGAGCGCTTCCTTCACCCGGTCCGTAGTGGGCCTGGTCAGGGATCCGGGGACGGCGGTCAGCGGCGTGCCGCCCGCGGCTCCCGCGATGATCCGGGTCATGCTGCCGCCCCTGTGTTCCGTGCGCACACAGCGCCTTCCTTGCTAGCCGCGTTCAAGGAACGCCTCCTTTTCGGGATTGAGGTACTTGTCGATCGCGTCAGCGAGTTCCGGGTGGCCGGACAGGACGGGATCGTTCGCGACGATGCCCTGCGCGTCTTCCCTCGCCCGCGCGATGACGTCTCCCTGGTCACGGACGCGCAGCAGCTTCAGGGTAGAGCGGCCGCCGGACTGGGACGCGCCCAGTATGTCGCCCTCACGCCGCAGCTTGAGGTCCTCCTGCGACAGGACGAAGCCGTCGGTGGTGGCTGCCACGGCCTCCAGCCGCCGCCGGCTGGGATGTCCGGGCTCGAGGGCGGTGACAAGGAGGCACGTCCCCGGCAGGCCGCCCCGCCCAACCCGGCCGCGGAGCTGGTGGAGCTGGGAGATGCCGAACCTGTCGGCGTCGAGGATGACCATGAGGGTGGCGTTGTGCACGTCGACGCCCACCTCGATCACGGTGGTGGAAACGAGCAGCTTGATGCGGTTGGCCGTGAATCCGGCCATGGTGTCCGCCTTCAGATCCGGCTCCTGGCGCCCGTGGAGCGGGGCCAGCGGAATGCCTGACAAGGACGGCTCGGCCAGCAGGTGCTCGACGACGGCGGTCACGGATGCGAGCTCGCGCCCGCCTTCGTCCGCGTCAAGGCCCGGCGGTTCGGCTTCCCCGGGACTGAAGTCGCCGTCGTCGTCGGTTCCGATCTTGGGGCAGACCACGTACACCTGGTGCCCGGCGTCGATTTCCTCCCGCGAGCGCGCCCAGATCCGCCCGGCCCAGGCCGGGTTCTCGGCCAGGCCCACCAGGTGCGTGGTGATCGGCGCCCGGCCGCGGGGCAGTTCATCGAGGGTGGACGTTTCGAGGTCACCGAAAACGGTCATCGCAACGGTGCGGGGAATGGGGGTGGCGGTCATGACCAGCAGGTGCGGGGGCTTGCGTGCCTTGGCCCGCAGGGCATCGCGCTGCTCCACTCCGAAGCGGTGCTGCTCATCCACGACAATCAGTCCCAGGTCGTAGAAGGCGACGTTGTCGCTGAGCAGGGCATGGGTCCCGACGATGATTCCGGCCGTCCCGGAGGCGGCATCGAGCATGGCCTGTTTCCGCGCCGCCGTCGGCGTGGATCCGGTCAGGAGGGTGACCTGGACGGATGCACCGCCGCTTGCGCCCATTCCGCCCAGCAGCCCGTCCGCGGACAGCGGGCCGAGGGTGCGGCGAATGGAGTCGAAGTGCTGGGCGGCCAGTACTTCGGTGGGAGCCAGGAGGGCGGTCTGTCCCCCGGCATCCACAACCTGAAGCATGGCCCGCAGCGCCACGATGGTCTTGCCGGACCCCACTTCGCCCTGCAGCAGCCGGTTCATGGGTGTGTCGCGGGCCAGTTCAGCGGCGAGGGTCTTTCCGATGGCGGCCTGGCCCGCGGTGAGCGTGAAGGGCAGGTTGGCGTCGAACGCGGAGAGGATGCCGTCCTCGGCGGGGCGGCGGGCCGTGGCTTCCTCAGCGGCGAGCTGGGCCCTGCGCCGTGCCAGGGCCGACTGCAGCACCAAAGCCTCCTGGTACCGGAACCGGTCGCGTGCCCGCTTCCAGTCAGTGGCCGACGCGGGCGCGTGGATGAGCCGGTAGGCGTCGGCGACGGACAGGAAACCTTCCCTCGCCGTGACGGTCGCGGGGACCGGGTCCGGCAGGGCGCCAAGGTCTACGGTTTCCAGCAGTGCGGCGATGACCTGCTGGATTTTCCAGCTGGGCAGCTTGGCCGTGGCCGGGTACACGGGGATCGGCATCGCGGCGAGCTTTTCGGGATCTCCGCTGCCCTGGCTGAAGGGGTCGTCGTCCAGGATCAGGAAGTCAGGATTGGTCAGGCCCAACTGCCCTTTGAAACTGGTGACTTTTCCTGAGAAGAGGGCCCGACGTCCCTGCAGCAGCTCGCTTTTGGCCTTGTAGCCATTGAAGAAGCTGATCTTGAGGGTTCCGGGCACTTTGCCCCGGAAGTCGCGGCCGCCCACCAGCCGAAGCCCCTGCTGCCCGTCGTCGTCGGAAACTATGACGTCGGTGATGGTCCCGCGGCGCGCCTGCATCTTGCGGGTGCTGCTGGAGAGGACCCGGGCAATGAGGGTGACTTCCTCATCGAGCGGCAGTTCGCTGATGGGCGTCAGTTCGCCCCTCGTGAGGTAGCGGCGGGGGAAATAGCCGAGAAGGCCCTCGACGGTGGTGATGCCGAGGTGCTTTTCAATGACCGCCGCGGAGCGCTTCCCGATCCGCCGCTCCAGGGCCAGGTCCAGTTCAGCGTTCATGCCCGCTGGTGTTCACTGCATCCGCCCCGGGATCGCGCGGCAGCGCCAGTTCACTGATGCTGATCTGGGACGGCTCGCCCAGGGACCTGATGATTTCCACCGCCGGATCCGGGTCCGGGACGTGGACATGCACGCGCCAGCGGTAGCTGCCCTCGTCGTCCGGACCGCCGCCGACCTGGCTCATGATGACCGACTCGCCGATCTCGTCGAGCCGTTGACGGAGCGTGGCGGCGTTCAACGGCGAGAGGCTGATGGTGCACATGACTTCCACGCCGTCGTCGTCCGGCATGGAGGTATGGATGTGCGGGTCCGAAACGTCGTAACCGTGCAGGCCGTCGAGGAGTTCACTTTGCAGTTCCTGGCCCATGACTGCGGAGCGGAGGCAGTCCAGGATCAGCAGCATGCCCACGCCGCCGGCATCCACCACATGCGCCGAATGCAGCGCATCGAGCTGATCCTCCGTGTGGATCACTGCGGCCAGCGCGCCTTCCACCGCGGCATCGAGCGCCAGGCCAAGGGCGTGGTTGCTGTCGTCGCCGTTCTGGCCCGCGTCCACTGCTGCCGCCGCGCGGGCCGCCGCCTCCATGACCGAGAGCATGGTTCCGGGCACGGGCTCGCTCAGTGCCGACCAGGCGCGGATCTGCGCACGGTTCAGGGCCGCTGCGAGCAATGTCGAGGTCAAGCGGGTGTGTCCGGCCAGCGGCTCGGCGGCGGCGCACAGGAACACCGAAAAAAGCGTCCCCGAATTTCCCCTGGCCGCCTCCATGGCGGCCTGCCCCGCCGTGGCAAGGATGGCTCCCACATCGACCGGGGCGGGCTCGTCCCCGCTGAGCACGAGGGAGCGGGCGGCCGCGCGGACCGTGAGGTAGAGGTTGGTGCCGGTATCACCGTCAGCCACGGGGAAGATGTTGATCGCGTTCAGCCGGTCGCTGTGGTTGCCGAGGGCAGTTTCAGCCTTGCCCAGCCACCTCTTCATCGCCAGCCCGTTGGCGGCAACCTTAGTGTGCAAAGTGATCCCATCCCCCGGTGTCCGCGGCCCGGCCCGCAATCAGGACTCCCGGACCTTCATCGGTTCCGAGTGCTTGTATCGAGCCTATCGCAGTGAATCCCGGCGGCAGCTGAACGCCGGCAGGGAATGTGGCCAGCAGCCCGTGGTCTTCCCCGCCGCCCAGCACCCACTTCGCGGGGTCCGCGGCCAGGAGCGCCGCTGCGGGCCGGAGGAGCTCCGCCAGTGACTGCAGGCTGGCGGGGTCGAGGTGGACAGCAACGCTGCTGGCGGTGGCGAGGCGCTTGCCGTCGCGCAGCAGCCCGTCGGACACATCCAGCATCGCCGTGGCGCCGGCCGCCCGGGCCGCCGGCCCTGCCGCCAGCGGCGGCCGCGGACGGGACTGCAGGTCCAGGTAGACGCGATGGGCGGGGCCGAGGCTGTCCACGGGAACGTCGGACTCCAGCAGGGCAAGGCCGGCCGCGGCGTGGCCCACGGTCCCGGCCAACGCCAGGACGTCGCCCGGGCGGGCACCGGAGCGCAGGACCGGCGGGCCGCCGTCGAGCGTTCCCGTGACGGCGACCGTTACGGAGATCTCGCGGCCACGGCCCAGGTCGCCCCCGGCCACTGAGCACGCGCCGGCTCCCAGCCCACTGATGCCCGCGGCCAGGCCGTCGGCGAGCTCCTCCACCCAGGTGACCGGTGTGTCCACCGGAAGGGTGAGGCTCACCACCATGGCCGTGGCCCTGGCACCCATCGCATTGATGTCGCTGAGGTTCTGCGCGGCCGCCTTCCAGCCGACGTCGAAGCCAGAGGTGCGGTAGCCGTTGGGCCACAGAAGACGGAAGTCCTGGTCCTGGACCTGGGTGTCGATGCTGATGACGGTCCGGCCGTCCGGTGCGGCCACGATGGCGGCGTCGTCCCCCGGCCCGAGCAGCGTGGAAGCGTCATGGCCCTCCCCCATGCGAAGGCGCGGAAAGATCAGGGCCAGCAGGTCGGCTTCGGACAGGCCGGCGATGGTGGGCTGGCAGGCAACGCGGTCAGGGAGGTCTACAGGCACGCCACTACGCTACCGCGCCCCGCTGACATCGTGTCCTTGCAGGGTCTGCGGCGGCGATAGGCTGGAGGAATGCACCGTCCCCAGCCTTCCCTGTCCGCCCGCGCCGCCAGGATGGCACTGATCGGGGGATGTGTTGCGCTTCCGCTGGCCGCGTGCTCACCGGCGGTGGACGTCACCGCTGCGAAGGACGCGGCCAATCCGGCCTGCGCACCGATGATGGTGGCCCTGCCGGACGCGATCGGGGACGCGAAACTGCGAAAGACCAACAGCCAGGCCACCGCCGCCTGGGGCGATCCGTCGCTAGTGATCCTGCGGTGCGGCGTGAACGTTCCTGGCCCGACGACGGACCGCTGTGTCACCGTCAACGGCGTCGACTGGGTGATCAAGGAGGGCGACCCGGTGTGGACCCTGACCACCTATGGCCGGGAACCGGCGACCGAAATCCTGATGGACCCGGACAAGGTCAGCTCCGCAACCGTGCTGGCGGACCTGTCCGGGGCGGCGGCCAAGGTTCCGGCGGTGCGGAACTGCGTGGGCCAGGAGGAGCTGCAGAACCTGCCCAAGAGCCAATAGGCTCCCCGCCGGCAGGTTCCATGCCGACGCACAGCCAGGGAACCGACGGTCAGCGGAGCCCGGTTTTGCGGTTCAGCGCCAGGTAGATGAGCTCATCGATCAGGTCCGCGTAGTCCAGGCCGGAAGCCGCCCACATCTGCGGGTACATGCTCTTGGGCGTGAAGCCCGGCATGGTGTTGATCTCATTGATGAACAGCTCGCCCTCGGGGGTGTAGAAGAAGTCCACCCGGCTGAGGCCTTCGGCTCCGACGGCGTCGAACGCCGCGGCGGCGAGTTCGCGGACCCGGGAGATGGCTTCCGCCGGGATGTCCGCCGGGCAGCTGAGCGCAGCGGCGTCGTCCTCGACGTACTTGGCGTTGAAGTCATAGAACTCGTGCGTTCCGCCGGCCACCGAAATTTCGCCCGGCATGGAGGTCCGGGGGGCGTCCGTGCCCCTGCCTTCCAGGACTGCGCACTCGATCTCGCGCCCGACGATGCCGGCCTCGATCACGAGCCGGAGGTCGTGCCGGCGGGCTTCCTCGATGGCCGCGTCCAGCTCGTCCAGCGAATCCACCTTGGAGATCCCCATCGAGGAACCCGCGCGAGCCGGCTTGACGAAGACGGGGAACCCGAGCCGGTCCACCTGCTTGCGGACGGACTCCGGGTCCTTTAGCCATTGCCTGTCCGTGACGGACACATACGGACCAACGCGCAGGCCCGCGGCCTCGAAGACTACCTTCATGAAGTGCTTGTCCATGCCGACGGCGGAAGCCAGCACGCCGGCCCCCACGTAGCGCGTGTCGGAAAGCTCAAGGAGGCCCTGGATGGTGCCGTCCTCACCGAACGGTCCGTGCAGCAGCGGAAAGACGACGTCGACGGCACCCAGTTCCTGCGGCACCTCGTTGGGTGCGGCAACGATCAGCTGGTGCTCCCCGCCGATTTCCGCCAGGGTAACGGTCTGCGTGGACGGGACCACCTCGGGCAGGGATGAGGCCGCAAGGGACCATTGGGCGGTGTCGGCAGGCGCCAGGACCCACTGCCCGGTCTTGGCAATACCGATCGGGATGACCTCGTACTTGTCCTTGTTAATGGCACCCAGCACTCCTGCCGCCGTCACGCAGCTCACTGCGTGTTCGCTGGAGCGGCCGCCGAACAGCACCGCTACGCGCGGCTTGCGCGTGCTTGCCTTTTCCCCGGTGGATTTGTCTTGGGACATGGTCAGTATTCGCCTTCAGGTTTCAATTCCCGGGACAGCAGAACCGGCCCCAGTTGGTCAACGGACAGCTTGCCTGCCAGCACCGCAACGACGGCGGCGGTGATGGGCATTTCGACGCCGAGCTTGCCGGCAAGTTCGTGCACGGCCTGGCCGGATTTGATGCCTTCGGCGGTCTGGGTCATCTTCCGGCCCACCTCGTCCAGCGTCAGGCCCTGGCCCAGGAGGCGGCCCGCGGTGTGGTTCCGGGACAGCGCGGAGGAGCAGGTGGCCACGAGATCGCCGAGCCCTGCCAGTCCAGCCATGGTCTTGGCATCGCCGCCCAGGGCCAGCGCGAGGCGGGAGGTTTCGGCCAGTCCCCGGGTGATGACGGAAGCCTTGGTGTTGTCCCCCATCTGCCGGCCTTCGCAGATGCCGACCGCCAGGGCAATCACGTTTTTCACGATGCCGCCGATTTCAACGCCGACGATGTCCGCCGTGGTGTACGGGCGGAAATACGGCGCCGTGCAGGTCCTGGCGATCCAGCCGGCGGTGGCCGGGGCAGTGCAGGCCACGACCGATGCCGTCGGTTCTTCGCGGGCGATTTCCATGGCCAGGTTGGGCCCGGAAACGACGGCGATGCGCTCCAGCGGCAGGTCCAGCTCCTGGGCGATGACCTCGCTCATCCGGGCATCGGTCCCCAGTTCCAGGCCCTTCATCAGCGACACGACCACCGCGCCGGGGGCGATCATGTCCCTCCAGCCGCGCAGCTGCGGCCGCAGGGACTGCGCCGGGACGGCCACCACCACGAGGTCTGCTCCCGCCAGCACTTCCCGCACGTCGGTTGAGGCGGTGATGCTGTCCGGCAGGACGATGTCCTTGAGGTACTCGGAATTGCGGTGGCCGGCATTGATCTCGTCCACCACTTCGGCGCGCCGGCCCCAGATCCTGATGGAACGGGGAATCCCGGCGGCTGTGGCGGCGTCGCCGAGGATCTTGGCGAAGGTCGTACCCCAGGAGCCTGCGCCGAGGACTGCAACGCTGCGGGCGGAACCCGTCAGCTTTCCCTCAGCGGTCACCGGGCATCCGTTCCGGCTTCAGGCTTTTGTCCGCGCTCCACGAAGCGGCCATGCTTGGCCTGCTGCTGCTTTGCCGGATCCCAGCGCTCCGCCGGCGGCTGTTCGCCGCGCAGTCCCGCCAGGAGGTCGGTAATGGCGTCCATGATGACGTCGGTGGCTTCGCTCAGTGTCGCTTTGTCGAGGGGACGGCCGGTGAAGGCACTGAGGTCGACGGGGTCGCCCACCACCAGGCGGGAGCGCTTGCGCGGGAAAATGTGGAGGGTCTTGCCGTACCTGGGGAAGACTTCGTGCGCGCCCCAGTGGGCGATGGGAACCACGGGGATGCCGCCCTCAAGGGCGAGCCTGGCCGCGCCGGTGTGGCCCTTCATGGGCCACAGGTCGGGGTCGCGGGTGAGGGTGCCCTCCGGGTAGATGATGATGGCCCCTCCCTCAGCCACGATCTCCTGGGCGACCTGCAGCGACCGGTTCGCACCCGCCGTCGACCGTTCCACCGGCACCTGCTTGGTGGCCCGCAGCAGCCAGCCGAGGCCGGGTACCTTGAACAGCCCGGACTTGGCCAGGAAGTGCGGTGCCCGCTTCTGGTTGTAGAGCATGTGCCCCACCACCAGCGGGTCGATCTCGGTGCAGTGGTTGGGGGCCGCGATGAAGCCGCTGGCGGGAAGCTTTTCGGTTCCCTCCCATGTCTTGGCCATCATGAGGTTCAGCAGCGGGCGGGCGACGCCGGCGATGAATATGAATGTGGCCT
The DNA here is from genome assembly GCA_013362385.1 of Pseudarthrobacter sp. Classification (GTDB taxonomy): domain Bacteria; phylum Actinomycetota; class Actinomycetes; order Actinomycetales; family Micrococcaceae; genus Arthrobacter. Next base: position 399 of record JABFWC010000386.1, on the reverse strand, counting down.
TGCTCTTGGCCGATTCCTTCACGGTCCTGCGCTACTTCGTGGTGGTGATGTCGAAGTCGGCACCCAGTCCAGCGAGCTTCTCGGTGAAGCGCTCGTAGCCGCGGTTGATGATGTCGATCCCGGTGACCCGGGACGTGCCGGTGGCGGCGAGGGCGGCGATCAGGTGGCTGAACCCGCCGCGCAGGTCGGGCACGTCGATGTCCGTGCCCTTGAGCTGGGTGGGGCCGGAAATCACGGCCGAGTGCAGGAAGTTGCGCTGGCCGAAACGGCACGGCACGCTGCCCAGGCACTCGCGGTGCACCTGTATGCTGGCGCCCATCCGGATCAGGGCGTCGGTGAAGCCGAAACGGTTCTCGTACACGGTTTCATGGACGATGGACACACCTTCGGCCTGGGTCA
>JABFWC010000256.1 GCA_013362385.1 Pseudarthrobacter sp. | reverse complement strand
AACCTCGTGTTCATGCAGTACCAGATCGACAACGTCCGCTCCAAGGTCGATTTCGACATCGTCAGCGAACTGCCGAAGAAGAACATCGACACCGGCCTGGGCATGGAACGCCTCGCAATGATCCTGCAGGGCGTTGAGAACATGTACGAGACCGACCAGGTCCGCCCGGTCATCGACAAGGCGGCCGAGCTGTCCGGCAAGGAATACACCTCGGCCGAGACCGACGACGACCCGCACCACACCGACGACGTGCGGATGCGCGTGGTCGCCGACCACATCCGCTCCTCCCTCATGCTGATCTCCGACGGCGTTGTCCCCTCCAACGAGGGCCGCGGCTACGTCCTGCGCCGCCTCATCCGCCGTGCCGTGCGCGCCATGCGGCTCCTCGGCGTCGAGCAGGCCTGCCTGCCGGACCTGCTGCCCGCGTCCCGCGACGCCATGAAGGGCGTCTACCCCGTGGTCGACACCGACTTCGACCGGATCGCCCGGATCGCCTATGCAGAAGAAAAGGCGTTCCTGCGGACCATCGCTTCCGGGACTGCGCGCCTCGAGGAAGCAGTCGTCGCCTCCAAGGCCGCGGGCACTCCCTTGTCCGGCGATGACGCCTTCACCCTGCACGACACCTACGGCTTCCCGATCGACCTCACCCTGGAGATGGCCGAAGAGGCCGGGCTGAAAGTGGATGAGGCCGCCTTCCGCAGCCTCATGCAGGAGCAGCGCCAGCGCGCCCAGGCCGACGCCAAGGCCAAGAAGGGCGGCCACGCAGACCTCAGCGTCTTCCAGGACATCCTGGCCCAGGGCGAGACCGTCTTCACCGGCTACACCGAGCTCGACGGCGAGTCCCGCGTCCGCGGCCTGCTCGCCGGCGGCCGCCAGGTCCAGCAGGCATCCACCGGCGACGAGATCGAACTCGTGCTCGCCGAAACCCCGTTCTACGCCGAGGCCGGCGGCCAGGCCGCCGACACCGGCCTGATCACCGGCGACGGGTTCGTCGTCGAGGTCCTGGACGTCCAGCGCCCGCTCAAGGGCCTCAGCGTGCACAAGGCAATCGTCCGCGAAGGCGAGATCGGCGCCGATTCCCTGGTGCGCGCCGCCGTCGACCGCGAACGCCGCCACGCCGCGGAGCAGGCGCACACCGGCACGCACATCGTGCACGCCGCGCTGCACCAGATCCTCGGCCCCGAAGCCACCCAGCGCGGGTCCTTCAACAAGGCCGGCTACCTGCGCTTCGACTTCGCCTGGGGTGAAGGCCTCAGCACGGCAACCCGGTCGGAGATCGAGGAAGTATCCAACCTCGCCATCCGTAACAACTACGCCGTGGAAACGAAGATCATGGGCCTGGCTGAGGCCAAGGCCATGGGCGCCATGGCGCTCTTCGGCGAGAACTACGGCAGCGAAGTGCGCGTTGTGGAGATCGACGGCGCGTGGTCCCGTGAGCTGTGCGGCGGAACCCACGTGGCCAACACGTCGCTGATCGGCAGCTTGTCGCTGCTGGGCGAACAGTCGGTGGGCTCCGGCAACCGGCGCGTGGAGGCGTTCGTGGGCATGGAAGCCTTCCGGCACCTCGCAGCCGAACGGGCGCTGGTCACCGAGCTGACGGACCTGCTCAAGGTTCCGTCCGGCCAGCTCGCCGACCGGATCTCGGCCACCCTCGCCAAGCTCAAAGCCACCGAGAAGGAACTTGACCGGCTCCGCAAGGAACAGCTGGCTGCTGCCGCGGCGCAGCTGGTGGACACCGCCACGGACGCCGCCGGCGTGCGGGTAGTAGCCCACGATGCCGGAAACGTCAGCGGCGCGGACGACCTCCGCGGCCTTGCAATGGACCTGCGCAACCGCCTCGGCTCGCAGGCCGCTGCCGTGGCAGTGGCCGGCGTCGCCAACGACCGTCCCCTCATCCTCGTGGCCACCAACGAGGCTGCGCGCGAGGCCGGCGTCAAGGCCGGCGCCCTGGTGCGCGTCGCGGCCGGCGTGCTGGGCGGTGGCGGCGGCGGGAAGGACGATGTCGCCCAGGGCGGCGGCACCGACGCCGGAAAGGTCGGCGCCGCCCTGGCCGCCGTCGTCGACGCCATTACCCGGCGCTGACCCTGCGATGACCAATCCTGCAGCTGCCGGCGGCTACCCCCAGGGCGTCAAACTGGGGGTGGACGTCGGCACCGTCCGGGTCGGGGTGGCCATCTGCGACCGTGACTCGATCCTCGCAACCCCCTACAAAACCCTGGACCGGAACGCGAAGAAGAACTCCGATGTCCGCGTCATCGCCAAACTGGCGGAGGAACTTGGGGCCGTGCAGGTCATTGTGGGCCTGCCCCGGACCATGAAGGGCGAGGAACGGACCTCGGCGACCATGGCCAAGGAGTACGCCGGGCTGCTCGCGGCTGAGCTGGCCGAACGCGGCCTGGCGGTGCCGGTGAACCTCGTGGACGAGCGGCTGAGCAGCGTCACGGCCCACCGCAGCCTCCACGAGGCTGGCATGAGCAGCAGGAACCACCGTAAAGTAGTTGATCAGGTCGCGGCGGCCGGTATCCTTCAGCACGCCATCGACATGCAGAAAGCCAGGGGAGCGGACGTCGGCTCACGCGTGACGCCGCCGGCCCCTGCCGCGGACCTGGGGGTCAGCGCCACGGATGAGTCTGTCCGCGCCACCCCGGGGGACACGGCCCGATCTTCAGATAATGGAAGGCAACAGTGAGCCCTGCCAACATTGACGACACCTCCGGTCCGCTCGACCCGGCACCGGGGCGGGCGCTGACCCGCAAGGAACTGCGGGCGCGGGAGAAGAGCCTCAACACCGGTGGCCAGGATTCCGTTCCTCCGCAGGCGTACGAAACGGGGGAGGTCCCGCTGCCCCCCTCGGCACCGCCCGCGGCCCCTCCAGCGCCGGAGCCCGCCTTTGCACCCCTTCCCGACGCCGGGACGGTTCCGGCGGCTCCGGAGGCCCCGCCCTCCATCCAGGAGGAGCAGCCCGCCCCTGCTGTCCGCAATGACTTCGCACAACAGGCACACGTGGACCCCGAGGACGTGCATCCCGAAGACGCACACCCCGAAGGCGAGGTCCTTCCCGGCGGCGACGAACATGCTGCCCACGGGGTGCCGGTAATGGCCGGGTACCCCCACGCGGCCGGCGGACCGTACGCCGACGACCTCCACTACGCCGACGGCCGCGACTACCGGGACGACGTGCACGAAGACCAGGCATATGCGCCGGCCGGGTACCACGGCGACGTCCACTTTGAGCCTGCCTACACCGGGGCGGGCCATGTCGAGGCCGGCCACGCCGAAGCGGGCCACGATTTGCTTCCCGGTTCATCGGCAGCAGAGGAAGTGGCCCGGCCCTCCAAGAAGGTCCGCCGCCGCCGTCGACTGCTGGCCCTCTTCCTCACCCTCGCTGTCTTCGTCACCGCGGTGGCGGTGGGAGCCCAGTTCCTCAAGCCACTCCTGGGCGGCGGAAAGCCTTCCGACTACCCGGGGCCCGGCACGGGCGAGGTCCGGGTCACGGTGGATAACGGTGAAGGGACCCGGTCGGTCGCCACAGAGTTGGAAAACAAGCATGTCGTGGCCAACGCGGACACTTTCCTGCAGTCGTTCCATGCGTCCGGCGGAACCCTCTCGCCGGGCGAGTACACCTTCAAGACCGAGATGAAGAACGCGGACGCCGTGAACGTCCTGGTCGGCAAGGACAAGACCAAGGTCATCTACTTCGCGCTCAGCGCGGGCCTGCGCATCAGCGAGTCCCTGCAGGCCATCTCCGAAGGCTCAGGGGCGTCCATGCAGCAATTGCAGGCGCTCAGTAACCAGCCCGCGCAGTTCGGCCTGCCCGCCAACGCCAAGAACCTCGAGGGGTACCTCGCCCCCGGCGAATACCGGTTCC
>JABFWC010000065.1 GCA_013362385.1 Pseudarthrobacter sp. | reverse complement strand
GACGACGGAAAAGGTGCGGCACCTGAGCGCCGCCGAACTCCTGGGCGCCGTGGTGGACGAGGGCTCCTTCGTCTCGTGGGACACTCCGCCGGAACAACCCGTGCTTTCCGGGGATTACGCCCGGGACCTGGCCAAGGCGCGCGATCGCAGCGGCGCCGATGAATCAGTCATCACCGGCGCGGGACTGATCCGCGGCCGCCGGGTGGCGCTCATTGTCAGCGAATTCTCTTTCCTGGCCGGCTCGATCGGCCACGCCGCGGCGCAACGGATCGTCGCCGCCGTCGAACGCGCCACCGCGGAGGGGCTGCCGCTGCTGGCCGGACCCGCGTCGGGGGGAACGCGCATGCAGGAGGGGACGCTCGCGTTCCTGTCCATGGTGAAGATCACCGGGGCCGTGCGCGCCCACCGGCAGGCGGGCCTGCCCTACCTGGTCTACCTGCGGCACCCCACCACCGGCGGGGTGATGGCGTCGTGGGGGTCGCTGGGGCACATCAACGTGGCCGAACCCGGCGCGCTGCTGGGGTTCCTGGGCCCGCGCGTCTACGAGGCGCTGTACGGCGAAGCGTTTCCGGACAACGTACAGGTGGCGGAGAACCTGTTCAGCAAGGGCCTGATCGACGGCGTGGTGGAACCGGCCGACCTCGCCGACCTGGTGGCGCGCGCCCTGGACATCCTGTCCACCAGGTGCGGGGCCGGGCGCATTGCACCCCCGCCGGAAACGCTGGACGTGCGGCCAGCTGCAGTCGACGCGTGGACATCGATCGAACTTTCCCGACGGCAGCGGCGGCCGGACCTGCGCCAGCTGCTCAAGTTCGGCGCCAGCGACGCACTGCCCCTCAACGGGACAGGCCAAGGGGAGAAAGACCCCGGGCTGCTGCTGGCGTTGGCACGCTTCGGCAGCCAGTCCTGCATTGTCCTGGGCCATGCACGTCCGTTGCGGAAGGACGGCGCGGGCATGGGCCCCGGTTCACTGCGCGAGGCGCGCCGGGGCATGAAACTGGCGGAGGAACTGCGGCTGCCGCTGCTCACCGTCATCGACACTGCCGGCGCCGCTTTGTCGCAGGAGGCGGAAGAGGGCGGACTGGCCGGCGAAATCGCACGCTCCCTGCATGAACTGATCGGCCTGGAGTCGCCGTCGGTGTCTGTGTTGCTCGGTCAGGGTGCCGGGGGAGGGGCGCTGGCGCTGCTGCCCGCGGACCGGACCATCGCCGCCCAGCACAGCTGGCTGTCGCCGCTTCCGCCCGAAGGCGCGAGTGCGATCGTGCACCGGACCACGGCCTTCGCGCCCGCCATGGCCCAGGCCCAGGGCGTGAACGTCGCCTCGCTGTACGCGAACGGCCTGGTGGACCACATCGTGGATGAGCGCGGCGACGCGTCCCTGGAACCCCGGGAGTTCTGTGTCCGCATGGCCCGCGCCATCGAATACGAACTGGGAGCGGTGGCCGGGGTCCCGGTGGCCGAACGTGTACCCGCCCGGGCCCGGAAGTTCGGAACGCTCGGCGCGCGCTGAGGCGTCGCGGCCCGGGGCAGGTCCCGGAACCGGCACGGTGCCCGCTTACCGCCGCTGCTGGACCCGTGCCCGGTGGGCGTTGGCACGCAGCTGCAGGATGCGTGCACCCCCCGCTGCCGCCACCAGCACGCCGCCGGTCACGGCCGCGATAAACAAAGCCATTCCCAGCGGAACAGCGCCCTCCAAACCGAGGAACTTCACCAGCACCAGTTCCTGGTTCTGCAGGATGAAGATGATCAGCAGGATCAGCAGCACCAGCGCGGCGACAACGGCTGCCCAGATGACCCCGGTGCGGGTGACCTTGCGTTCGGGGGCGGCAGGCGCCGGGGCGGTCCCGGCTGCCGGTGTACCCGCGGTGCCGGAGTAGGAAGGCGCGTTGCCGTAGCTTCCGGCACGCCCGCCTCCCGCGGCGGGCGTGCCCTCATGCGGCGTCGCTGCGGTGCCCGGTTCCCGCCGGCCGTCGGGTCCTGGCGAGTACTCACCTGTGCTCATGCTCGTCCCCTTTCCCAGAATGCTAAGCATGCTTATTGTGCAACCTTAGCCGTCCCGATTGCCGGAGCACAACGGACCCGCGGGGCAGGCGGCCATGCGCCGCCGTGACGTTCGGCCCGTCGTCGTGGGGGCTGGCTGCCGGCCATCCGCACGGCGTGCTCCCGCTACGTGCCTTCCTGGAACATCAGGCCGGGCATGGCGGAAGGGCCCCCTTGGAGGCCCTTCCGTGGCAACAGGCTCAGACCCGTTCCTTGCTCCGCTCGGCAGATGGCATGCGGGGCGATGGCGTCCTGCGCCAGCTGGGGAAAGCCCAGAACGTGAAGTCCTGCGCCTTGACCCGTGGCTCCGGTGTCTCCACCGGGGTTTCCTGCTCGGCTTCAGGCCGGCGGTCAGCTTCCTTCTTGTAACCCCGCCCAAAGTCCTTGCTGTATCCGTAGCACATCACAGACCTCCTCATGGTGACTGCCCTTTAATCGTCCCTCTGATAGGCCTAGGAGTCGAGGTTCCCGGCCACCACTTCCTGGGCTTCCTGCGGCTGGTGGAACTCGCACGGGCCGTGGTGGCGAAGCGGTAGCAGGCAGGTCCGGCCGGTCGGCAGATGGACCAGCGCGCAGCGCCCGGCCATGGCCAGGTCCTCCCTGACATTTGTATTGCTGAGGTCCGGCCGGTCCTCAGCCGGCGGAGCGTCTTCGGGGCCGGGTGCGGGATATTCAGGGTTCATCTCGGGCAACTCCTCGTCGGGCTGGTAGCGAGTGGAGGATGCTGGGGGGACCTTTCCAGTGTGCGCCTGCCGGGTTACGGGCGGGTTAATCCGGAGTTAGGTTCAGGTCAACAAGGCCTCATGCAGCGCCGCTAATACCCCAGGTGATGCGCCACTTGCAGCAGGAGGGCCTCCGACCCGATGGGGCCCACCAACTGGATCCCCATCGGCAGGCCCTGCCCGCGCGTGCCTTCCGTCCAGTGCACGGGAATGCTGATCGCCGGCAGTCCGCACACATTGACCATGGAGGACCATGGAGCGAACTCGCACTGCCTGCGGTAGTCGCCGTCGGCATCCCCGGGCCAGTGCGCGGACGGCCACCGCTCGCCGCCATGCTCGGTCCCGGTGAACCAGCCTATGGGGCGCGGTGTCTGCGCCAGCGTGGGCATCAGGAGCAGGTCCCACTGCGCGTATTGGGCCGCGGTGTCGTGTTCGAACTGGCGCAGGAGGGCAAGCGCTTCGGCGAGCTTGGCGGGGCTGCGCTGCTGGGCGCGCCGCCGGAACGTCCGCGTCAGGGGCGCCAGCAGCGCTTCGCGTGAGGGGCTGATCCGGGCTGCGCCCACACCGGCAGTCCAGGCGGTGGTAAAGGCATCCGGGTAGCGGTTGTCGTAGCGGATGGTGGCGTCGCCGAGCCGATGGCCCGCATGGTCCAGGAGTGTTTCGCCGGTCCGGAGCGCGTCCAGGGCCTCGCGCTCCGGCGTGACGGGAAAAGCGTTGGCCCAGGGGCTGTCCAGCGTGACGCCGATCCGCAGCCGCGGAGGTGCACCCCGGACCGTCGCCAGGAACTGGCCGCCGGGGACCAGGGCGTCCATCATCAGTGCAGCATCCGCCGCGCTCCTGGCCAGGGGCCCCGGAACGACCAACCGCGCCGGGTCGCCGGCGCTTTCCCCGGCGGCCACGAGGCCGCGGCCCGGCTTCAACCCCACCAGCCCGCAGGCCGCCGCAGGGATGCGGACCGAGCCGCCGCCGTCGGTCCCGGGGGCGAAGGGCAGCAGCCCTGCCGCCACGGCGGCCGCACTTCCGCCGGAGGACCCTCCCGAACTCCTGCTCAGCGCGTGGGGATTGCGCGACGGCGGTGCAATGCGGTTTTCGCTGTAGGCCGTCAGTCCGAATTCGGGAACCTGGGTCTTCCCCAGGGTCAGCGCGCCGGATTCCTTGAAGAGGGACACCAGGGGCGCGTCCGCAGGCGCCGGTTTGTGGTCCAGTGCCGCGCTGCCGTGCGTGGTCACCACCCCCGCCACGTCCGTGAGGTCCTTGAAGGCAAGCGGCATGCCGTGCAGCAGGGGCAGGTCCTCCACCGTGCCAGCATTGCGCAGGGTGTCGGCCGCGCGGGCCTGTTCCATGGCGAGGTCCGCCGTGATGGTGATGAAGGCGCCGAGCAGGGGGTTCCGGGCTTCGATCCCGGCGAGGAAGTGGGACGCCACCTCAACCGCTGACACCTCTCCCTGCCTCCGCCGGTCCCGCAGGGCCACGGCCGAAAGCTCGTGAAGTTCAGTCAAGGGATGCCCCCGTTCCAAGCGTCATTCCCGCCGTCGCGGCATTTTCCCGGCGGTAGGGCGTGCATGTGGCTCTGCCTCCAAGGCGACCTCCTCGGCGCCTCCAGCCTAGCTTGCCTGCCCGGAGACCCCGCACGCAGGACGGTTACCCCTGCCCCGGGAAGGACTAGGCTTAATGCTGACTCTGATCCGCCAAGACAGGACTCCGATGAGCGATTTCCAGACCGTCCCCGTCCATGACATCCCGTCCGATGCCGTCATCCTGGATGTTCGGGAGGACTACGAGTGGGTAGCCGGGCATGCTGAGGGGGCCCTTCACATTCCCATGGACCAGATCCCGGCCCGGCTCGGGGAGCTCGACCCGGACGAGGACCTCTACGTCATTTGCCGCACCGGCGGCCGGTCCTTCCGCGCGGCCCAGTGGCTCACTGCGCAGGGCTACACCGCCATCAACGTATCCGGCGGCATGGACCAGTGGCTGGAGGACGGCAAGCCGCTGGTATCGGACAACGGGTTGAAGCCGATGGTTCTTTAGTGCAACCTGCCACCACCTACGCGTTCCTCGGGCCTGAGGGGACGTTCACCGAGGCTGCCCTCATGCAGGTCCCAGGCGCCGCCGATGCCCGCCGGGTGCCGGCGTCGAACGTCAACGCCGCCTTGGACCAGGTCCGCGCCGGGTCCGCTGACGCGGCGATGGTGCCGATCGAAAATTCGGTCGAAGGCGGTGTGACCGCCACGCTCGATGCCATCGCAACCGGCCGGGAACTCCGCATCATCCGGGAAGTCCTGGTTCCCATCAGTTTTGTCCTCGTGGCGCGTCCCGGAGTCCGGCTGGAGGACGTCCGGCGCGTCTCCACGCATGGCCACGCCTGGGCCCAGTGCCGGCTGTGGATGGACCAGCATATACCTGAAGCAGAATATGTTCCCGGGTCCTCCACCGCTGCTGCGGCCATGGGCCTGCTGGCGGACGGGTGCCACTACGACGCAGCCATCTGCGCCCCGCTTGTCGCCCAGGAGAATGAGGACCTGGCCGTGCTGGCCGAGGACATCGGGGACAACCCGGGGGCGGTGACCCGCTTCATCCTGGTCAGCCGGCCCGGACCGCTGCCTTCTCCGACGGGCGCGGACAAGACGACCCTGGTGGTGCCGCTTCCCGAAGACCGCCCCGGCGCGCTGATGGAGATCCTGGACCAGTTCGCCAGCCGCGGCGTCAACCTCAGCCGCATCGAATCACGCCCCACCGGTCAGTATCTGGGCCACTACTTCTTCAGTATCGACGCCGAAGGCCACGCCTGCGAAGCGCGTATGGCGGACGCCTTGGCCGGCCTGCACCGGATCAGCCCGGGGACCCGTTTCATCGGCTCATATCCCCGCGCGGACGGGCAGGCTGCGGTGGTCCCGGATCACACTTCCGATGCCGCCTTCGCGGCAGCAAAGGCATGGGTCGGGTCAATCCTCCAACCCGCATCCTCCGCAGGTGAAAACGGTTCCCAGGCTTCGCCCACAGCGTAGGCAAATGCCCTCCGGAGTACTTCCGCGGGCTGTGGACAATGCGTATGCTTGCCTGATCCACATGGGGGAGGCCCCAACGAAGGGAGCGGGTCATGACCAGCAGCACCGACAACGACGGCCAGGGGATGATCGTCAACCCCAAGCCGGCCAAGGAGAACCAGGACTGGGACGGAGACGACGCCGACCGTGCTGACCGCCTGCGCTTCGAAGAGGAGCAGGCCATGATCCGCGAACAGTCCGAGGCCCACGCCGCCAAGACTGCTGCTGAAGCGGCGAAGGAAGCCGGCGCCTGAACCGTCCCGCATCCCCCGTCGTCTCCGTGTCAGGGCGTCGCCCCGACTCCGCCCGCTATCTCCCCGCGTACCCTCACCAGCAGTGACTGCGGCTCCACCTGGACGGTGAGCCGCGTTGCCTCACCCGACGTGTCGCCGTCGAGCTGCGTCGGCATGGGCTCGGGACACCTGATCAGCACTTTGCCGGACCGGTAGACCGTCATGACGGGCAGTTTCCCGCTGTGCTTGAACATGATCTTGACGTACATCAGGAGCCACCCCAGCGCGCTGCGGGGACTCATCACCACGACGTCCAGCATGCCATCGTCGATCATGGCCTGGGGGATGAAGTCGATGCCTCCGGGCACCAGGCCGCAATTGGCGAACAGCACGCTGCGGATGTTCCGGACCTGTTCAGGGTTGCCGTCCAGGGAGATGGACACCTTCTTCCGCCGCCCCGGCAGGTGGCGCATGCCCGCTTCGGTGTAGGCGAGCCACCCCACCGCCTTCTTCAGGCCGTCATTGGTGTCGGCGAGGACCTCGGCGTCCATCCCGATCCCGGCCATCACGGTGAACACATGCTCCGAGTAGGTCCCCGTACGGGAATTCTCGATTGCCATGCGGGCGGTGTCGATATAGCGCTGGCGGCCGAACAGGGCGGTCTGGATGTTGCCGTGGAGGTCGCCGACGTCCAGGTCCACGTTCCGGGCCAGCAGGTTTCCGGTCCCAAGGGGAACCAGGCCCATCGCCACACTGGTGTGCGCGAGGGCCTCAGCCACCACCCGGACGGTGCCGTCCCCGCCGCCCACCAGTACGACGTCGGGCTTTCCTGCCAGCGCCGCCTGCATTTGCGTGAAGCCCGGGTCCTCCGCCGTTGTCTCGTAAAAGACCGGTTCGTCCCACCCGGCAGTGAGGCAGGCACGCTGGATGGCCGCCTTCGCCTCGGCAGCCCGGGCCTTGATGGGGTTAATCAGGACGGCCACCCGCTGCCGGGCCAGCCCGGAATCGTAGGCCTCCCCGGCGACGGTGCTGCGCATGTGCAGCGCCTTGAGCCTGCGCACGCCCCACCAGCTGGAGATGGCAAAGGCAAGCGCCACCCCGATCAGCAGGTAGAGAATCCAGTCGCTCATGGTGCTTCCACAGTAGCCCGGCGGACGCCGCACGGGCCCCACTGTCCCCCGCCGCCCGCCGTCGTGCGCGGTATTGGATACCCTTGTCTGGTGATCGACGTAAAAGACCTCAGCGAAAACCCGGACAAATTCCGCGCCAGCCAGCGCGCCCGCGGCGCGGACGAATCAGTGGTGGACGCGATCATCTCCGCGAATTCCGCCCGCCGTGAGGCCCTGCTCCGTTTCGAGAACCTCCGCGCGGAACAGAACGTCTTCGGCAAGAAGGTGGCCAAGGCAAAGGGCGAGGAGAAGCAGGCCCTGCTGGCGGAGGTCAAGGAACTGGCCAACTCGGTCAAGGCGGCATCCGCGGAGGCCGACGCCGCGCAGAACAAGCAGGAAGAGCTGCTGCGCACCATCCCCAACCTCATCGAGGACGGCGTTCCCGAGGGCGGCGAGGACGACTACGTAGTGGTCAAGACGGTCGGCACCCCGCGCGAGTTCCCGGACTTCGAGCCCAGGGACCACCTGGAAATCGGTGAGCTGATCGGCGCAATCGACATGGAGCGCGGCGCCAAGGTCTCCGGCGCCCGCTTCTACTTCCTCCGCGGGGTGGGTGCGCGGCTGGAGATGGCGCTGCTGCAGATGGCCATGGACCAGGCCATCGAGGCCGGCTTCATCCCGATGATCACCCCCACGCTGGTGCGCCCCGAGACCATGCAGGGCACCGGCTTCGACGTAAAGCACGACGCCGAGATCTACCGGCTCGCTGAAGACGACCTTTACCTGGTGGGCACCTCGGAGGTGTCCCTGGCCGGCTACCACGCGGACGAGATCCTGGACCTGTACGCCGGCCCCATCCGCTACGCCGGCCAGAGCTCCTGCTACCGCCGCGAGGCCGGCTCGCACGGCAAGGACACCCGCGGCATCATCCGCGTGCACCAGTTCAACAAGGTGGAGATGTTCATCTACACCACTGTCGAAGAGGCCGCCGCCGAACACCAGCGGCTGCTGGCGTGGGAAGAAGAGATGCTGGCCAAGTGCGAGCTGCCGTACCGGGTGATTGACACCGCGGCCGGTGACCTCGGCACCTCCGCGGCCCGGAAGTTCGACTGCGAGGCGTGGGTCCCCACGCAGGGCGCCTACCGCGAGCTGACCTCGACCTCCAACTGCACCACCTTCCAGGCCCGCCGCCTGAACATCCGCGAACGCGTGGTGAACGCGGAAGGCGTGTCCAAGGGCACCCGCGCGGTTGCCACGCTGAACGGAACCCTGGCCACCACGCGCTGGATCGTGGCGCTGCTGGAGCACCACCAGAACCCGGACGGATCCGTCAACGTCCCCAAGGCGCTGCAGAAGTACCTTGGCGGCCTTGAGGTCCTGCCGGTCCTCTAGCTTTCGTCCCTGCGTCCGCTGGTCCCGGGCTTGTTCGCAGACCTGCACCTTTCAGGGTTCTGATCCGCGAACAGGCTTCGGGCCGCAGGCCGCTGTCCACAATAGAGGTATCCGTAGGCACTGTGCGGCGCTGCCAGTCTGCATGCTGTGGGGATGGAGATACCGCCCGGACTGATCGACACCGCCGCCGTCCTGCGGACGGGTGCCACTACCGACCGCATTCACCGCGCGTTCAAGGCCGGGCAGCTCGTCCGGATCAGGCGCGGCTTTTACGTCACTAGCGGCGATTGGCTGGGCGCGGCCCCTTCGCAGCGCTTCGCGTGGACGACGACAGCGATCGCCAGGTCCGTCAAGGGTGCAGTTTTGTGCGGGGAAACGGCAGCCGTGGCCAGCGGCCTGCCGACGCTCGGGACCCCGTCCTGCGTGGAGCTGGCCACGGCGCTTCCCGGCCGCAGTGGTGTGCGGAAATCGCCGCTGTTGGTCCTCGGTGTGGACGAAGCGGCGCGGGAGGTGCGGCGTACCCGTTCATATCCGCTTCGCTACCGGCTCATCCCGGAGCTGGAACCCGCGCGGCACGGGGAGTTCCTGTGTTCGGGGCTGATCGAAACCACGGTGGACGTCCTGGGTTCCGCCGGGCTGGACCGGGCCCTGGTGCTTGCCGACGGCGTGGCCCGCAAGCTCGTGGCGGACGGAACCCTGGATCCAGGCGCGCCGCTCTTCTCGCTGCCCGCCATAGCTGCGCGCACGGCCGCTCTGGCCTCTGCGGCGGCCCGACGCCGTGCCGAACGAGTGGCCCTTCTGGCCAGCCCGCTGCCGGAGTCCGTCGGGGAGTCCTACAGCCGGGCCGTCTTTGATGTCCTCGGGTTTGAGCAGCCTGTCCTTCAGCACGTCTTCACGGACAGCGAAGGCTTTATCGGCCGTAGCGACTTTTGGTGGCCGCGGCATGGTGTTGTGGGGGAGTTCGATGGCAAGGCCAAGTACGTGCAGGCCGCGCTGCGCGGCGGGATCACAGCGGAAGAGGCCGTGTACCGCGAGAAGCTCCGTGAGGACCGGATCCGGGCTTTGGGCCACGGTTTCGTGCGCTGGCGCTGGGCCGACCTGCAGCATCCGGAGCGGCTGCGGGCCAAACTGCTAGCGGCCGGCCTCCGCCCCGGGACCCACTAGCTCCCGCCCGGTCATCCTGGGCTTGTTCGCAGATCAAAGCCATGAAGGGCGTGTTTTGCGAACAGGCTTAGGAACGGGGGCCACGGGCCGGCGTGCGGGAAGCCGCCAAACCCGCCGTGTTAACCAACAGTTCAGTAAACCTGTGTCCTGCGTCCTAGCGCCTGTCAGTTACGTCTGGTTCACTGTTTCAATGACAACGCTGACTGAAACTTCAGTCGCCGGCAACGATGACCGGCGAGACAACAACGGAAGCAACACCAACGCCTACGCAGGCCACAACACCTACGCGAAGGTCGACCAGAAGCTCATGGTCGCGCTGGACGTGGACGGCACCCTGGTGGACCACGACGGGCACATGACGCCTGGTGTGCGGGAAGCAGCGCAGGCCGTGGTCGCCGCCGGGCACGAGGTCATGATCGCCACCGGCCGCTCCCTCAACGCAACCCTCCCCATCATCGAAAAAATCGGCATCGAGCGCGGCTACGCCGTCTGCTGCAACGGCGGCGTGACCCTCCGGCTCCACCCGGGCCTGGAGAACGGCTACGAGGTGATCCACAAGGCGACGTTCGACCCCGCCCCGGCCCTGCGTGCGCTGCGTGAACGGCTTCCATCCGCCAAGTACGCCCTCGAGGACGCCGACGGCAACTTCCTTTCCACCGAGCGCTTCCAGGACGCCAGCTTCGGCGTGGAAGCCGTAGGCGTGGACTTCCACACCATGCTGGAGGCCACGGCCGTGCGCGTGGTGGTGTTCAGCACCGAAAACACGCCCGAGGAGTTCAATGAGGCCATCGACCACGTGGGCCTTGCCGGGGTGACCTACTCGGTCGGCTGGACCGCCTGGCTGGACATCGCTGCCGCGGGGGTGACCAAGGCCAGCGCCCTGGAGAACCTCCGGCTCCGGCTCGGCATCGAACAGCACCTCACCGTGGCCGTCGGCGACGGCCGGAACGACATCGAGATGCTCAGCTGGGCCGGCCGCGGGGTCGCGATGGGCCAGGCCCCGGCGGAGGTCATCGCCGCAGCGGATGAGGTCACCCATTCGGTGTTCGACGACGGCGCCGCCCACGTCCTGCGCAGCCTGCTGTAAGGCGCCGCAAGACACCGTCCGCTGCCGCGATTCCGGCGCCCGCCCGCGGCCAAGGCAGAATGGAAGCCATGACCCTTACGACGTTCGCCCTCGTCCGCCACGGCCAGACCGACTGGAACGCCGAGCGCCGGCTCCAGGGATCAACCGACATCCCCCTGAACGACGTCGGCCGCGGCCAGGCACGTGACGCCGTCGCCGTCCTTGCCCCGTATGAATGGGACGCCATCGTTTCCTCGCCCCTGAGCCGGGCGGCCGAAACCGCGGACCTGATCGCCGAAGGGCTGGGCCTGACGGTGTCGCGCCGCGTACCGGAACTGACCGAGCGCAGCTTCGGGCCGGCCGAGGGAATGCAGGCCGGCCCTGAGCTGGATGCCCTGCGCGTTCCCGGCGGTTTCAAGGGCGCCGAGAGCGAGGATGAAGCCGCAGACCGCGGCCTGGCCGCGCTCGAGGCCCTGGCCGAGGAGTTCCGCGGGCAGCGGCTGCTGGTGGTCACGCACGGCACCCTGCTGCGGGTCAGCCTCAGCCGCGCCATCGGGCAGACCCTGGCCAGCGTCGATAATGCGGTGCTCAACCTGGCCCACCACCACGCCATCGACGGGTGGAAGCTGGAATACTTCAACGGCGAACCGGTGATGGCGGCAACCGGCAGCTGACGCACGGCGCGGGCAGGCCGGGTCATTGCCGAACTCCGGCGCGGACTACGTCGCTTCGAGGATCAGCGCCAGCAACCTTGCAGCGGCCCGGCGGGCGGCGTGTTCCTCGTTCCACTGCGCCCGGGCCACGGCCTTGCTGACAGCCTGGGTGGTGATGCCCAATTCCTGGGCTACGGCTTTCTGCTGGCCGCGGACCCCGGGAGTCAGCAGGTCCAGCACCCGCCACTCCGCGCCGGAGCGTTCCCGCACGATATTGCCGAGCAGCCGGAGCACGGCCTCAGCGTCCCGGGCCACGTCAGCCAGCGGTCCTTCCACCGCGACTGGGACCCGCTCCTTGCTGCTGCGGAGCCGGTCCACCGCGCGCCTCGCATACACCAGGCCGTGACCTGCCGCGTCCTTGACCTGGTTGGGCAGCGGCTCATCCACGGGCCCTGCCCCGATCCCCACATACCAGGAGCCGCTGCGCAGCGCGATCAGTGCCGCATCCACCGCCTGGTCCGGGCAGTCGACAATGCCCTGGACTTCATCCTCCACCGAGCGGTCGAAGTCCAGGCGCGCGGGGATGTGCCGCAGCGCCTTGAGCAGCTGCGGAACCTGGTCGCCTTCGCGCCGGCTGTCCGTCTGGTTGATGGTCAGAGTGAACATTCTGGATACACACTACCCGGAAGTAGTAAATGTGGAACCGCCCGTATTCGGCTGGTCAGTCTGCTTTGCCGGCGTCGTAGGGTGCCACCGGAGGAGCGCCGGGCAGCAGCGGGGGAAACCCCCGGTCAATGGTCAGGTGGTGGCTCTTCGGTTCGGCGCCGGAGGGCGATGAACCTTCCGCGACGCCCAGCAGCAGCACCAGGACCAGCACGGTGAACAGCACGCTCCGGGCGAACATCACCCAGCCGGCGCGCCAGAATCCCGGAGGCTGGCCCGTGCCGACCTGCACCACTTCGGTGTCCGTGGCGAACGAGCCCAGCGAACGGCCGCGGGCGCAGCAGAATCCGTATAGCCAGGGAGCCACGAGCCAGGTTGCCGCTCCGGCACCGGCAGCTGCACCCGGCGTGCCCGTTGGGGAATTTCCCACCAGGATGGCCATCGCGAGCGCCAGGAGGGCGACGACGCCAAAGTCGACCGCCCAGGCCTTAACCGTTCGCCAAATGGTCGCTTCAACTACCCGGGTGCCGTCACGCAATGTCTTGACTCGTTTGCGTGCGCTCTTGAGCAGGGCGGCTTCTGCACCCGGCCGCGTTCCCGCCGCGCCATGAACCCTGCTCATGTCCGTCCCCCCAATAGTCGAGCCCCCACATCGTGTTCAATCTACCAGTTCGCCGGCCGTGCAACGACGGGTACAACTGCCCATGTGGATAGCCGGGAAGGTTGTGCCGGCGCCCCCAAGATGTTGCGATGGGGGGACGGCCGCAACGCGGTGCACCCTAGGTGAGGATGGCTATGACCGGCAGCATTGGGCACGAAGACATTCGGCGGGACGACCTTGCGCAGGGCAGCCTGCCGGCGGAGGAACTGGAACTTGTCGACCGCTGGTGGCGGGCCGCGAACTACCTCTCGGTGGGCCAGATCTACCTCCGCTCCAACCCCCTGCTGCGGCAACCGCTCCGGCCGGAGGATACCAAGTCCCGCCTGCTGGGCCACTGGGGCACCACCCCCGGACTCAACTTCGTCTACGCCCACCTGAACCGGGTGATCCGCCGGGACTCGGCCGAGATGCTCTTTATTGCCGGCCCCGGCCATGGCGGTCCCGCCGTCGTCGCCAACGCCTGGCTGGAGGGCACATACTCGGAGATCTACGCCCACGTGGGCAACGACGAGGCAGGCCTGGCCGAGCTGTTTCGCCAGTTCTCATACCCCGGCGGCATTCCCAGCCACGCCGCCCCCGAAAGCCCCGGCTCCATCAGCGAGGGCGGTGAACTCGGGTATTCCCTGGCGCACGCGTACGGCTCCGTGCTGGACAATCCCCAGCTGGTGACCGCCGTCGTCATTGGCGACGGCGAAGCCGAGACCGGACCGCTGGCAGCCAGCTGGCACTCGCACAATTTCCTGGACCCGGCCGCGGACGGCGCCGTGCTGCCCATCCTCCACTTGAACGGCTACAAGATTGCCAACCCCACCATCCTTGCCCGGATGCCGCAGGAGCAGCTGGAGCAGCTGCTGCGCGGGTACGGCCACGAGCCGCACTTCGTCACGGTGGCGGACCCGGACAGCACCGAACAGGCGCACCGCGACTTCGCGGCGGTTTTGGACCGGTGCCTGGCGGAGATCCGGGCCATCCAGGACGCGCACCGCGCGGAGGGAGAAGGCCGGGAAACGGGGGAGGGGGCGCACCGCTGGCCCATGATCGTGCTGCGCTCGCCGAAGGGCTGGACCGGGCCGCGTACGGTGGACGGGCAGCCGGTGGAAGGGACGTGGCGGGCGCACCAGGTACCGCTGTCCGAGGTCAGGACCAACGGGGAGCACCTGAAACAGCTCGAAGAGTGGCTGCAGTCCTACCGCCCTGATGAACTGTTCGACGGCGACGGCCGGCTCCGCCCCGACGTCGCCA
>JABFWC010000190.1 GCA_013362385.1 Pseudarthrobacter sp. | reverse complement strand
GTGGTCGCCCCAGCAGGCGATTTCCAAGCCGTCGTATCCCCACTCGCCGGCGAGCCGGGCCACCTCCTCAAACGGCAGGTCGGCCCACTGGCCTGTGAAGAGCGTGATCGGTCGTGCCATGTCTGTCTCCTCCTATACCGCCGCGGCGGGGACGCCGGTGGCGACCCGCGTCCAGGCGGAGTCGTTGTCGGAACTGCGTGCCACGGCGTCGAGCACCCGCTGTACCTGCAGCCCGTCGGCAAACGTTGGATGCGGCTCCGTCCCGGCCGCGATGCCCTCCACAAGATCCTTCACCTGGTGGGAGAACCCGTGCTCGTAGCCGAGCATGTGGCCAGCGGGCCACCAGCCCGAGACGTAGGGATGCCCGGCTTCGGTCACCAGGATCTTCCGGAAGCCCTGTCGGTCCGAAGGTGCGGTGCGGTCGTAGAAATGGACGCTGTTGAGGTCCTCAAGGTCGAAGGCAAGGGCCCCCTTGTCCCCTGACACCTCGATCTGCAGTGCGTTTTTCCGGCCGGTGGCGAACCGGGATGCTTCGAAGGAGGCAAGGGCTCCGGACTCGAAACGGCCGGTGAAGATGGCGATGTCGTCAACGGTCACCTGCCCGTAGCCGTCCCCGGCATGGCCGGACAGCCCGGTGCCTGAACTCAGGAGAGGCCGCTCCTTCACGATGGTGTCGATGACGCCGGAAACCTTCTCCAGCTTCAGCCCGGTGACGAACTGTGCCAGGTCGATGGCGTGGGCCCCGATGTCCCCGAGCGCCCCGGAACCTGCATGCTCCTTCTGCAGGCGCCACGCGAGCGGCATGTTCGGGTCCACCAGCCAGTCCTGCCGGTACGAGGCACGGACCTGGTTGATCTTCCCTAGGGCACCCTCGGCGATGAGGTTCCGGAGGAATGTCACGGCCGGCACGCGCCGGTAAGTAAAGCCCACCATCGCCCGGACTCCGCGGGATGCGGCACGCTCCGCGGCCTCTGCCATCGCTTCGGCTTCGGCCACGGTGTTGGCCAGCGGCTTCTCGCTCAGGACGTGCTTGCCTGCCTCCAGCGCGGCGATCGCGATGTCGGCGTGGGAGTCGCCAGGAGTGACAATGTCGACGACGTCGATATCGTCACGCGCGATAACCTCGCGCCAGTCCGTGGCTGAGTCAGCCCATCCCCATTTACTCGCGGCGGCGGCCACCGCGTCGGCGTTGCGCCCCACGATGACTGCCATTTCCGCCTCGGCGGGCAGGTCGAAAACGCGCGGGGCAGTGCGCCAGCCCTGGGAGTGGGCGGCGCCCATGAAGCCGTAGCCGATCATGGCCACGCGCAGTGTGGTCATGCCAGGACGACCTTGCGGTCAACCGCCACCCGGTTTCCGACGTACCGCATGGGTGCGATCTGCATGTAGAGCAGGCGAAGCGTGAGGATCACTTCGACGTCGATTTCCTCGCCGGCCTCGGGGACGCGGTCCAGCGGGATGATCACATCGGGCTTGTCCGCAACGAACCACAGGGTTTCCCACTGCTCGGGAAGCTCCGCGATGCTGTAGGACTTGCCCTGGAGTTCGAAGCGGAGGGACTCTTTGGGAATCTCCACGCCGTTGACTGTTGCGGCGACGTCGTCGACCGCGGACAGCCAGAGGCTGCGGTACCAGGGAAGCTGCACCGACACGGCGATGCCCTCGGGGTGCCTGCGGACATCGGTGTCCTGGAACAGGGAGTTATGAGTTGCCATGGGCTTTCCTTACTTGAACGTGTCGACGAACGTGTCGTGGGGTACAGGCGGCAGGGGATCGAGTGTCTGCCGGGTGGAGGGACTGTACGGGTGATACTCCCTGGGCACGGCCTCATCGGCGGGCGGCATGAACACCGGTTTGCCGTCGTCGCCGAAGTACATCAGGTCCAGGGCGAAGGCATGCTGGTTCTTCTCTGCGAAGCTGATCCAGTTTTCCTCGAAAGGCGCCCGGAGCAGCTCGTAGCAGCGGAACTTCCAGATCTTCCATTAGCCGTCCTGGCGCAGGAAATCCAGGTCATACTTGCACCACACCCAATGGGCCCAGACTTTCTTGCCTTGGACCTCGCCCGGCGAATACATGTAGTCGGGGCTGTCCTTGGCCACCTCGGGGTCCGTCAGGCCGGACTCGTTGCCGGCCATGATCCAGACACCCTTGGCGGTTTCGCCGTCGGCGGCCACTTCGATGACCGGGGTGGTGGTGTAGTGCAGGATCAGCTTGCCCTCGGGCCGCGGGCGGCCCTGGTGGTAGCGGATGACGCTGTCGTACTCCGTGTATTGTCCGGCGTTGGTGTACCTTGCGCGGATGCCGGGAGTGCCGGGCTTCACCCACAGCGGGATGATTTGCTCGTCCTCGAAGGCGTTATGGAGGTACATGTAGCGGTTGAACAGGTTCTCGATGTCGCCGCGGTCGCTGGCCCGGCGGGCCAGTTTAAGGGCTTCGCCCAGTTCGGCGCGGAGGCGTTCAACTTCCGCGGCGAGGCCGGTTTCGGAGGTTCCGACGGCGGCGGTTTCGGTAACGGACATCTTCCCCCCTAAGCCGGAACCACGGCGTCTTCGATGGCCCGGCGCATCAGCGTGTGCTGCTTCTTCACCAGGTCGATCGGATCGGATTCGCCGAGGTCGGCGAAGGCGTGGCCCTCCCATTCGCTGGAGAGGAAGCCCTGGTAACCGCCCTTGACGAATTGGCGGACGATGCGCGGGATGTCCATGGCGGGTTCGTTGCCGTCGGCATCGATGTCGTAGAACTTCGCGTGGACGTGGAACATCTGTGGCATGATGTCCAGCCACTCCTCCGGCGCCACCAGGCCGTGCATGTTGAACGCGAGCCGGGTGAAGGGCCCCAGCCGGGCAGGGTCGAAGTTGTTTTCCCGCAGGTAGTCCTCGAACTCCTGGTTGCGTTCCTGCATGGGCAGGGGCTTGCGCCAGATGTCCTGCATAACGTCGAAGTGTTCCTCCGGCAGGCCCATCTGCGTCAGGGTGCGGAAGAGGGTGGGCGAGAGGCTGTGCATGGTGGAGCTGAAGTCGGCGGTGAAGCCCAGCCGGTCGCTGCCGAGTTCGGCGTACATCTCCCGGATCTGCAGGATCTTGGGGTCGTTGGGTCCCTGCGGGGCGTGGATTTCGTAGCCGAGCTTCTGGTCGTACCGTTCGGCCAGGGGCAGCAGGCGGCGCAGCAGATCCTTGCCGGCGGAGCGGATGACGATCCTGTTGAAGCCGAGGGTGTTGGCCGTCTTCAATTGCCGGGCGAAGAAGTCGTATTCCTCATCCGGCGTCATGTCCCGGTCCTTGCGGCGGCCCATGTCCAGGTTGGTGCCCACGGCGCTGGGGGTCAGGCCGTAGCGGTCCATGCTGTCACGCCAGAGCTTCACGAAGTCGTTGTCGACGTCGGGGTAGGTGCGCAGCATCTGGGCGATGTTGAATTCCACGCCGGGGCCCAGGCCTTCGTCGGCGACGGCCTTGATCATGGTCTCCGGCGTGTAGACGCCGGCGGCGAATTCGGAGGTGAGTGAATAGAGGGTGATGCCCAGCTCGATGCCCGAGCCGGCGATTCCTTCTGGCATGTCGTATTTTCCGTTTCTGTTAGCCCCGCACGGGCTGGGCGAGGTGGTTGTTGAGGATGCGGCGGCCTTCTGCGGCATCCGTGATCATGGCCGATCCGGCGTCCGCCGCCGCCGACCGCTGGACGGCCTGCTCGCCACGGATGATCTCGAACGGGTCCTGCCAGTTGTTCCAGTGCCAGCCTTCGTATTCGCTGGAGATCGCCCCGGAGTAGCCGTGCTCCACCAGCTGCCGGACCAGGCCGCGGACGGGCACGGAGGGCTCCTCGCCGCTCTCATCGATACCGAAGAATTTGCCGTGGACGTGGCGGACCCAGGGCATGATTTCCAGCCAGGTG
>JABFWC010000476.1 GCA_013362385.1 Pseudarthrobacter sp. | reverse complement strand
ACTCCTCGCCCGACGCACTGGACGCCGACCAGAAAAAGAACAACCCGTGGCTGTTCTGGGGCGCCCTGCTCGGTGCGCTGGGCGTCGTCGCGATTCCGCTCGCGATCCTTGCGCTGCCCCTGCTGCTGATTGCCCTGCTGAAGACACGACGCCGGAAGTCGCGTTTCAGCGACGGCAATCCCGCCCAGCGGGTGGGCGGAGGATGGAGCGAGGTGGTGAGCCTGGCAACCGACATGGGCGCCGCCGTCGACACCCGTTCCACGCGCCGCGAAAGCGCCGCCGTCCTTGCCGAGGCCTTCCCCGCCACCCAGGGCACCACCACCCTGCTGGCGCGCCGCGCCGACGCCTCGATCTTCGGCGCCGGCCAGCCCAGCGAGGAGGAGGTCCGCGATTACTGGACCATCGTGGACGGTTCCCTGAGGGAGATGACCGCCACTGTGGGCTTCTGGCGCCGCCAGCAGGCGCGGTTCTCACCGCGGTCGCTGCTGGCCGATGCCCGCACGGCCATGGGCTCCGGCAGGGGCCCCGACCTGGGCGCCAACCTGGGAGCCAGCCGGCTGCGGCTGCCGGCGATCCTTGCCGCGCGTCGTCGTCGTACTTCCGGCAACTCCACGCCTCCGCAAGGGCCAGGCCAGCAGTGACCCCCGACGCCGAACATTGCCCGCGCTGCCACCAGCAGGTCCGCCCGGGCGCCACCTTCTGCACCGCCTGCGGTGCGCCGCTGGCCAACCGGGCCGCGCGCCGGCCCCACACCCCGGGGCCGGACGGGAAAGCCATCTTCGACGCCGGCCAGGGAGCGGGCCCGGCGCGCCCGCCGGGGATTCCCGGTACTATCCCGGTAGTGGAAAGGCCCGCGGCAGCTCAGCCGTCGGGCATCGCAGCTACGGGCACCGCGCCGGGCAGGGCCGGCGGAGCCACGGTGGCGGCCGCTCCAGGGGGAGGAACGGGAATGGCAGTGAACCTTCAGCTTGTTCCGGCTACGGCGGGCAAGCGCCTCGGTGCTGCCGTTATTGACTGGGTGCCGGCGGTGGCGGTCCTGGTGGTGATGTTCGCCATCGGCTTCGCCGGGATCACCCGCACCCGCAGCGGCGGCTTCATCGTCTACGACACCTCCTCGCTGGTGCTGTTCGGCGGCATCGGGCTTGGCCTGACCGTCGTGTACCTTTTCGTGCTCCTGGGCCTGGAAGCCCGCACCGGCAAGACACCCGGAAACCTGCTCATGGGAATCCGCAGCGCCGACCGGGACGGCTATGCGCCGGGGGCCGGGGGTGTTTTCCTGCGCGGACTGGTCACCGGTGCCGGTATCCTGCTGGCCGTGCTGGCCGCGGTGCTGGTGGCGGTATTCAAGTGGTTCGACGCCGCACTGTTCATCCTCGGCCCGCTGCTCCTGCTCGGCGCCGCCTGGGCCGTGCTGGTGGTGGTGTCCAACCGGTGGGACAAGAACGGCGGGCTGCGCGGCTGGCACGACACTGCTGCCAAGACGCTGGTGTTTGATGTCAATGCCGGCCGGGACCCGATCACCACGGGCGGCATCCAAGGCCCCTACAGCTTCGCGCCGCTGGACCTGCCGCCCGTGCAGCAGGTGGTGTCCCCGGTGGCGGGTGCCCCCCAGGCTGCCGCCGCCAAGCTTCCCGCGCCGCCGGCAGCTTCCGGCCGCATTCCTGCCCCGTCCGCAACCATGCCGTCGCAAACCTTGCCCTACACCAGCCCGGGGTCCTTTGCGCCGCCACCCCCGGCTGCGCAGGCTT
The DNA here is from genome assembly GCA_013362385.1 of Pseudarthrobacter sp. Lineage (GTDB taxonomy): Bacteria > Actinomycetota > Actinomycetes > Actinomycetales > Micrococcaceae > Arthrobacter. The sequence goes on along the minus strand of JABFWC010000476.1, from coordinate 2,146 downwards.
CACCGGAGCAGCACGTTGACGACGACGTCGAGCGCACCCAGGTGCGTCCCGGGTCCAACGGACCGGTCCCCGTCGCGGTGCTCCGCATCCGCCTGGACGACGGCCGGGATTTCCAGCTCGACCGCAGCATCCTGGTGGGCCGCAACCCCGTGGGGCAGGCCGGCGAACAGCACGCGCAGTTGCTGCCAGTGGACGACCCCGGACGCTCGATCTCAAAGACCCACCTGCACCTGCTCACCGACGGCGCAGGAATCTGGGTGACCGACCGGCACTCGACCAACGGCAGCGCCGTCACCACCCCCGACGGCCTGCGCACCCCCCTGGTGCCGGGCGTCCCCACATTTGTTACCCCGGGATCCAGCGTGCACTTTGGAGACCGCACCTTTTACCTAGGACAGGCATGAACCAGCACCCCGCCAGTGTTCCCCCCACGATCGAGCCGGGGCACGGCCTCAGCCTCACCTACGGTTACGGAACGGACCGGGGACTCCGCCGCGAGTTGAACGAGGACTCCTACATCGCGTCCGATCCCGTCTTCGCCGTGGCTGACGGCATGGGCGGCCATGAGGCCGGCGAGATCGCCAGTGGCCTGTGCGTCCGTACCCTGGCCGCCATGCCGCAACTGGCCACGGGGGAGCGGAGCATCACCGCCTCGGTGCTCCAGCAGTATCTGGTGCGGGCCGACACCTCGATCCGCGAAGCCACGGGGGCCCGCGCGGGCACCACCCTCACCGGAGCGGTGGTCGTGGAGCAAATGGGCATGCCGTACTGGCTCGTCATGAACATCGGAGACTCCCGTACCTACCGGCTCAGCCAGGGACAGCTTGAACAGATCAGCGTGGACCACTCCGAAGTCCAGGAGCTTGTGGATGCAGGTGAGATCACCGCGCAGGAAGCCACCGTCCACCCGCGCCGGCACGTGGTCACCAGGGCGCTGGGCACCGGGGACGAGACCGAAGCGGACTACTGGCTCCTGCCCGTCGAGGAGGGGGACCGGCTCCTTGTCTGTTCGGACGGCCTGACGGGGGAGCTCAGCGACGACGAGATCCTCCTGATCCTGGGCACGGTGGCACAGCCCCAGGATGCCGTGGATACGCTCATCCAGGCCGCCCTGCGCAGCGGCGGCCGCGACAACGTCACCGCCATCGTCGTGGATGCCCGGAACGTTGCGAACGACGACGGATCCGGTACCACAGCGCCCCGCTACGGCTCCGATGACGCGGACGAGGTGACGCTCCCGCGGCCGGAGGCCACGGCCGTGACGCAGCCGCTGCCCGAGCAGGACGCGGCCGGCAGGAACGCCGCCACCGGCGAAGGCGAGGCCAGCCACGAAGGCACAGGCAGCGGTAACGCCGCCGGCACCGAAACCGGCGCCAGTGAAGACGGGGAGTTGGGCGATGGCCGGCGCTAGCTACACTCCCGGCACCTGGCTGGGCGTGGTCCGTTCCCGCACGGCAGTTCTCATGGGTCCCGGCACGCCGGCGGACCTGGCCGGGGCGGTGTGGGACCTGCTGGCCGGCCGGCCGGCGGTCCACGAGGTCCTCGCCGCCGTGACCGGCAGTTCGGGCGGCTCGCTCGCAAGTATCCCCCCGTTTGGCATCCTTGATTTCGACGGTCCGTTGCGCGTCTTCCTGCGCGGCGACCTCGAGCTCACCATGGACTCGCCCGACGGCCCCGTCCGGCTCGACGGACGGGACGTGACCACCTGGAACGAGCGCCGATTTGCCGTTCCGCGTGCTTGCCGCCTGGTAATCGAGGACGCAGGGGGACCCGGCCAGCCCGAGCTGCCGCTGGGTGAAGGTGCGGTGTTGTTGCAGGCCCTGGCCCTGAACACCCATAGCGGCCCCGCGGCCGTGGGCCCCGGCGCAGCAGCCGCCCCGGCAGTTGCCGTGTCCGGATCGGAGGATGACCTGCCGGAGATCACACTCCTGCCGGAGCACGGAGTGTCCGCCGAAACGGTGGTGGGAGTGCTCGATGACGACGGGGACTTCGGGGGGACTGGATACACTGATGCCGGCCGCGACGACGGGCCCGGCGGCACGGCAGGGAAGGCCGGCGCTGCCCCGGATACCCGGGATGCCCCGGCAGCAGCCGCGGCCGCCGACGGACCGGTCCCCGCAGGACCGGTCCCCGCAGAACCGGCGCC
>JABFWC010000225.1 GCA_013362385.1 Pseudarthrobacter sp. | reverse complement strand
CACCGTGACCCAGACCCACACCGGCACGACGAACCTGTCTGAGCTGCTCCGCCAAGCCGACGTGATCGTTGGTGCGGCGGGCGTCAAGCACATCGTCAAGGCCGCGGACGTTAAGCCCGGCGCAGCCCTGCTGGACGTCGGCGTCACCCGCGAAACGGATCCGGAGACGGGCAAGAGCCGCGTCTACGGAGACATCGAGCCCGCAGCTGCCGAGGTTGCCGGCTGGATTTCGCCGAACCCCGGCGGCGTCGGGCCCATGACCGTGGCGCTGCTGATGACCAACGTGGTCGAGGCAGCGGAACGCCAGGCGGCGCAGCTGTAAGCCGCAGCCACCACGGCGCAGGCACGTACTCCAGCCGGAGTACGTGCCTGCGCCGTTAACCAGCCCGCGAGGGGACGACGGCCAGGGCACACGCAGCTAGGCTCAAACCATGCAGCGCCAGTTCAGGGGACCGCCCACCGTCTTCATCGTGATCGCCGTGGCCGTCGTCCAGGTTCTGGGCACCGTCTTCGCGTCAGCGCGGCAGCCGGACCACCGTCCCCTGGACGCGCTCGCGTTCGCCCTGCTCCTTCTCGGTCCTGCAGCTTTGTCGCTCCGGCGGCGGGCTCCTCTGGCCATGCTTCCCGTGGCGGCAGCGGCCGTTGGAGCCTACGTGGCAAGGGGGTACGCGTGGGGTCCGGTCTTCCTGTCGCTGGCACTGGCCATCGTGTTCTCGGCGGCGGCGGGCAAGCGCTGGCAGACCTGGGCCATGGCCGGCGTCTGCGCTGCGGCCGTGGTGGCCGCGTCGCTCCGGCAAGGGGATGAAGCCTCGCTCATCCGTGCCTTCGCGGCAACGTCCTGGCTTGGAATCCTCGTACTACTCGGGGAAGGAATCCGGCTCCGCTCGGAGCGGGTGGCTGAACGACGGCGCCAGCATGAGGCCCGGGAGCAGGCAGCCCGGGACGAGTATCGGCTCGCCCTGGCACGGGACATCCATGACGTCGTTGCGCATTCGCTCTCGCTCATCAACGTGCGTGCCTCGGTGGCCCTGCACCTCGGCGAGAAGGACCCGGACCAGTTCCGCCCGGCGCTGCAAGCGATCAAGACCGCGAGCAAAGAGTCTTTGGCCGAGATCCGGCAGCTTCTGGGAGTCCTCCGCGACGACGCCCCGCTGGCTCCTTCACCGCTCACCATCGCCCGCGTCCGGGAGCTCGTGGACAACGCCCGCCGCGCCGGCATCGACGTCCGGTTTGACCAACGGATTCCGGTCCAGGAGCATCTTCCCGCGCCGGTCCAGGAAGCTGCCTACCGGATTGTGCAGGAGTCGCTCACCAATGTGGTCCGGCATTCCCGGGCGCGGAAGGCCGTCGTCGTGCTTGCCCTGCAGCCCGCCGCGGCAGCCGACGGGACAGCCGGACGGCTGACGGTGACAATTGACGACGACGGCCACGGCGCCACTGGAGTGCCCGAGGGCAACGGCGTGACAGGCATGCGGGAACGGGCGGCCGCCTTGGGCGGCACCCTGGAGGTCAGCGCGCTCGATCCGGGCTGGCGGGTCCGGTCTGTCCTGCCGGTACCCGCCGTGCCGTCGTCGGAAACGGCAGCTCCGCGGTGATCCGCATCCTGCTGGCCGACGACCAGACCCTCATCCGCGCGGGCTTCCGGGCGCTGCTGGACGCCGAGCCGGACATGACCGTGGTGGCCGAGTGCGGGACGGGCCGTGAAGCCACGCGCTTCGCCCTGCGGGAACGCCCGGACGTGGTGCTGCTGGACATCCGCATGCCGGACGGGGACGGCCTGGAAGCGACCCGGCAGATCATGGCCGCGCAGGAACTGCAAGGAACCCGGGTGATTATCCTGACCACGTTTGAACTGGATGAGTACATCGCCGAGGCGGTGCGTGCCGGTGCCGCAGGTTTCCTGGTCAAGGACACGGAACCGGAGGAGTTGCTGCGGGCGGTACGCGTGGTGCACGACGGCGACGCCCTGTTATCGCCGTCGGTGACCCGCCGCATCATGGCCCAGCTCGCCGCGCGGCCGCCGGCAGCGGCGCCGCTGGATGCCAGGCTGGAGCTTATTACGGAGCGTGAACGTGACGTCCTCCGGCTGGTGGGCGAGGGACTGAACAACGCAGAGATCGCCCGGCGGCTGTTCATCACGCCGCTCACCGCCAAGACGCACGTTTCGCGCATCATGACCAAACTCATGGTCCGTGACCGGGTCCAGCTCGTGGTCCTCGCCTACGAATCGGGCCTGGTCCGGCCGGGATGGAGTAGTTGACAGTCCCATGCAGTCTCCCGGAGGAGTAGGCAGGCCTCCCCAAGAGCCTCCGGACGGCCGATGAACGCCAGGCGGGTCCGAACCAGACTGGATGCAGAGCCGAGATACGGCTCGTTGAGAGTTTGGAACTGACATGTTGACATCATTGAGCACCGACATCGGTACCGCGGCCGTGCAGTTGCCGGCCGACGTCGTCCATGGACCGTGGGGCGACGGGGCCTACTGGCCGCTGTTCCTGCTGTTTCCGTTGTTCTGGATCCTGGTCATCGGGTTGCTGATTTTCGTGGGGCGCCGGATGTGGCGGGGGAACCGGCGCTGGGCCGCAACCCAAGGCGGTGAAAGCGTCCTGAGGGAACGCTACGCCAGGGGTGAGATCGACGAGACGGAGTACAGGAAGCGGCTGGAAGTCCTGCGCTCCGATTCGGGCCGCTAGGCCGCACCGTTGTGCCCGGGCCGGGGAAGCGGGAGCGTTCACGCCGAACGTCTTCCGCATTCCCAGGTGCTCCACTAGTCTGCTGGGGTGCACAAGCCCATCCTGTCATCCGAAGCGTCGGCCGGCAGTCCGATGAAGCAGCAGACAGTGATCACGGCCCGAAACCTCCTCAAAAAATACGGGGACGTGGCGGCCGTGGACGGCATCTCCTTCACGGTGACGGCGGGCGAGTCCTTCGGGCTGCTCGGGCCCAACGGTGCCGGCAAGTCCACCACCATGAAGATGATCGGCGGCGTCACCCGGCGCACGTCCGGCCGGCTCACCATCTTGGGCCTGGACCCTGACACCCACGGGCCCGAGGTCCGCGCCCACCTGGGCGTGGTGCCGCAGCAGGACAACCTGGACGAGGAACTGCGGGTCCGGGACAACCTCCTGGTGTACGGGCGCTACTTCGGCCTGCCCATGAGCTACCTGAGGCCCAAGGCGGACGAACTGCTCGACTTCGCGCAGCTGGCGGACAAAGCCCGCTCCAAGGTCGACGCGCTGTCCGGCGGCATGAAGCGGCGCCTGACCATCGCCCGGTCGCTCATCAACGAACCCCGCATCCTGCTCCTTGACGAGCCCACCACAGGGCTGGACCCGCAGGCCCGCCACGTCCTCTGGGACCGGCTGTTCCGGCTCAAGGAGCAGGGCGTTACGCTGATCCTCACCACGCACTACATGGACGAGGCCGAGCAGCTCTGCGACCGGCTGATCGTCGTGGACAAGGGCCGGATCATGGCCGAGGGATCGCCCGCGCAGCTGATCCGTGAACATTCCACCCGCGAGGTGGTGGAACTGCGGTTCGGCTCGGACCGCAACGCCGTCATTGCGCGGCGGCTGGAGGGTATCGGCGAACGCCTCGAGGTACTCCCGGACCGGGTGCTGCTATACACGGACGACGGCGAGTCAGCCCTTGAGCAGGCAGCGTCCCGCGGCCTGCGGCCGCTCACGTCACTGGTCCGAAGGTCCTCGCTGGAGGACGTGTTCCTCCGGCTGACCGGGCGGAGCCTCGTTGACTGACTCGCAGGGGTTGACTGATTCACGGGAAGTTGCCGGCCGGCGCGCCCATCCCCCGGAAACCGCGGCGGCCAGAGCACGCCGCTGGGGCGCCTTCTACTACGCCGAGCATGTGCTCCGCGTGATGAAGGGGTACAGCTGGTCCATCGTGATGT
>JABFWC010000038.1 GCA_013362385.1 Pseudarthrobacter sp. | reverse complement strand
TCGGCTCGCCCGGGAACGGCGCGGTCCTGGTGGTGGACGGCGGGGGATCGCTGGGGACCGCCCTGATGGGGGACATGATCGCCGAAGGCGCCGTGGCGAACGGCTGGGCCGGCGTCGTCATCAACGGCGCCATCCGGGACCGCGAGGCGCTGGCACGCCTGGACCTCGGGGTGAAAGCCCTGGGCAGCAACCCGAAGAAGAGCCTCAAGGCCGGCGCGGGAGAGGTTGACGTGGACGTCGTGATCGACGGCGTGGCCTTCCGTCCCGGAGCCACCGTCTGGTGCGACCCGGACGGCATCCTCGTGGAGCCCTAGGGGAAGACTTCGCAGGCAGGGGAATAGAAAGAGCAGGTAAGATAGTTACTGAAAGCAACTATCGCTGCTTATATCCTTTCTTCCCCTTGGAGCACCCATGTCCAAAGCCACTACTGCGTCCGGCACAGGAGAGACGCTGACCCAACGCCAGATCGTCACCGTGATGGTGGGCCTGATGCTGGGCATGTTCCTGGCATCGCTCGACCAGACGATCGTTTCCACGTCCATCTACACCATCGCCAACGACCTGGACGGGCTTTCGCTACAGGCCTGGGCCACCACGGCCTACCTGATCACCTCCACGGTGAGCACCCCGCTCTACGGCAAGTTGAGCGACATCTTTGGCCGCCGCCCGCTGTACCTGTCGGCCATCGCCATCTTCCTGGTGGCTCCCTGTACGCAGGGTCGGTTCATTCCATGACCGAACTGGCCGTGGCACGCGGCATCCAGGGCCTGGGTGCCGGCGGCCTGCTTGCCCTGGCGCTGACCATCATCGGCGACATCGTGTCCCTCAAGGACCGGGCCAAGTTCCAGGGCTACTTCATGTCCGTCTTCGGCATCTCCTCAGTCCTCGGACCGGTGGTGGGCGGTGCGTTCGCCGGGTCCGCCAACATCCTGGGGTTTGACGGCTGGCGCTGGGTGTTCTTCATCAACCTGCCGATCGGCCTTGCCGCGCTGGTGGTGGTGTTCCTGTTCCTCCACCTGCCCGCCAAGCACCTGAAGCAGAAGATCGACTACTGGGGCGCGGCGGCCATCACCGTGGCCATCGTTCCGCTCCTGCTGGTTGCCGAGCAGGGCCGCAGCTGGGGCTGGACGTCCGTCAACTCCTTCCTCTGCTACAGCCTGGGCATCGTGGGTATCGCCTGGTTCCTGCTGGCCGAAAGGCGCGCGGGCGATTACGCCCTGATCCCGCTGCGGCTCTTCCACAACCTCACGTTCGGGCTGTCCTCGCTGCTGAACTTCATCATCGGCATCGGCATGTTCGGCGCGATCGCCATGCTGCCCATGTACCTGCAGCTGGTGAAGGGGCTCACTCCCACCGAGGCAGGCCTGATGATGATCACCTTCACCGTGGGCATCCTGTTCGGTTCCATCACTGCCGGCCGCACCATCTCGGCTTCCGGCACGTTCCGGATCTTCCCCATCATGGGCACCGGCATCCTCACCGCCGCCGCCATCGTGATGGGCCTGTCCCTGCAGGTGGACACGGCTCTCTGGGTTCCCGGCCTCATCGCCGTCTTCTTCGGCGTCGGCCTGGGTTTCTGCATGCAGCCGCTCACCCTGGCCATGCAGACCTCGGTCCCGCCGCGCGACATGGGCGTGGGCACGTCCTCCGCGGCCTTCTTCCGCTCCATGGGCGGCGCGGTGGGGACCGCCGTCTTCATCTCCATGCTCTTCAGCCTGGCCGCTGACAGGATCGCCGACGGCATGAAGACCGCCGCCACGGATCCGGCCTACCTGGCCGTCCTCAAGGACCCGGCTGTGGCCGCGGACCCCGCCAACGCGAAGCTGTACGACTTCTTCAAGAACGGCGCATCCAACGATTCCCTGAACGACACCAGCTGGCTCCACACGGCCAACAGCACCTTGACGCGGCCCATCACCGAGGGGTTCGCCGGTGCCATCGACACCGTCATGCTGACCGCCGCTGTGCTGACCGGCCTGGCGTTCCTCATCAGTTTCGCCCTCCCGCGCAAGAAGCTGACCGACCAAAAGGCTACGCCGGAGGACACTGCCGCGGCCATCGCCCACTAACAAACACAACCCGCCCTGCGGGCGTCACGGGAGGCAGCCTTTGAGGCTGCCTCCCGTTGCGTTTTCCCGGGAATTGGTGCTTTCCAGCATGAGCGTCGGCCGAAAGCATGCCGGGTGTGACGGGAACCCAAGTGGATCGGGGCGCCGTGACATGCCACACTGTTAGGCGCGAGTGCGCCGGCCCTCTGGCCGGTACCGCAGCCGACGACGTCCGCACCGCATCCATCAAACCCAAGACCCAGGGAGAACCATGCCCACTGCACAGGAGCAGATAACCACCGGGATACCGCGGCGGGTGATCTGGCTGGCACTCGCGGGAGCGGTGGGCGGGTTCCTCTTCGGCTTCGATTCGTCCGTCGTGAACGGCGCAGTGGATGCCATGAAGGAGGAATTCGCGCTCTCCGAGGCGGTGACCGGCTTCGCTGTGGCCATCGCCCTGCTGGGCTGCGCGGCGGGTGCGTTCCTGGCCGGCAAGGTGGCCGACCGCCACGGGCGCATCCCCGCCATGAAGCTCGGTGCGCTGCTGTTCCTGGTCAGCGCCCTGGGGACGGGCTTCGCCTTCGGCGTCTGGGACCTGGTCTTCTGGCGCCTGGTGGGGGGCCTGGGCATCGGCCTGGCGTCCGTGATCGCCCCGGCCTACATTTCGGAGATCTCCCCGCGGCAGGTCCGCGGCCGGCTGGCATCCCTCCAGCAGCTGGCCATCACCACCGGCATCTTCGCCGCCCTGCTGTCCGACGCGCTCCTGGCCACCTCCGCGGGCGGCGCGGGCCACGGGTTCTGGCTCGGCATCGAAGCGTGGCGGTGGATGTTCCTGGCCGCTGCCGTCCCGGCGGTGGCGTACGGCTGGGTAGCCTTCACCTTGCCCGAGTCTCCGCGCTTCCTGGTGTTCAAGGGCAAGGAGGAGGAGGCCCGAAAGGTATTTGCCTCCATCGCCCCCGCCGAGGACACCGACCGGCACATCCGGGACATCCAGGACGCCATTGAGGAAGACCAGCTGGCCGGCCAGAAGGGATCCCTGCGCGGCAGGACCTTCGGGCTGCAGGCTGTGGTGTGGGCGGGGATCATCCTGTCCGTGCTGCAGCAGTTCGTGGGGATCAACGTGATCTTCTACTACTCCACCACCCTGTGGAAGGCCGTCGGGTTCCAGGAGAAGGACTCCCTGGCCATCTCCGTGGCCACCTCCGTCACCAACATCCTTGTCACCCTGGTGGCCATTGCCCTGGTGGACCGCGTGGGCCGCCGGCCCATCCTGCTGGCAGGCTCGGTGGGAATGGCAGTATCCCTGGGGGCCATGGCCCTGGCGTTCTCCTCCGCCGCCGGAACCGGCGAAAACATCACCCTGCCCGGCGCCTGGGGTCCGGTCGCCCTGGTGGCCGCCAACGTCTTCGTGGTCAGCTTCGGCGCCTCGTGGGGACCGCTGGTGTGGGTACTCCTGGGCGAGATCTTTCCGTCCCGGATCCGCGCCCGCGCCCTGGGCCTGGCCGCCGCCGCCCAGTGGGTGGCCAACTTTGCGATCACCCTCAGCTTCCCGGTGATGGCCGCCGGTTCGCTGCCGCTGACCTACGCCATGTACGCCCTGTTCGCGGCGGCATCCTTCTTCTTCGTGATGTTCAAGGTGCCGGAGACCAATGGCATGTCCCTGGAGCAGGCCGAGACGCTGTTCGTGCCGAAGGGCTCGGCGGCCAAGGCCAAGTAACGCCCCATCACCTTTCGCAGGAAAACGACAAACCCTCCATCACGTGGCGTGATGGAGGGTTTGTTTTTGCCGCCAGGGAAGCAGTGCCTAGACGACGTGCGGTTCGTGCGAGGACAGGTACTTGCGTCCGCCGAACGCGATCAGGATGGCGATCACCAT
>JABFWC010000035.1 GCA_013362385.1 Pseudarthrobacter sp. | reverse complement strand
CTGCATGCCGGCGGGGACGGCCTCGCGGATGTCCGCCATGAACTTCAGTTCCTTGCCCAGGTCCTGCGACTCCAGCCTGGCGCGGACCTTCGCCAGGCATTCCTTCACCAGCTGCTGCGGGGTGGACCCGTGCCAGTCCGGCACCGTTCCCCGGGAGGGCAGCGCCTCATCCAGGGCCGCGAGCGCCTGGCCGGCATCGGCGCGGATGCCCAGGCCGGGCCGGTTGGACTCCAGGACACGCGGTTCGGCGTCGATCTGGATAATCCGGCCCCGCGGTTCGAAGGTGAAGTAGTTGGAGGTGACCTCGCCCAGGGACGAACCCACCACCACCAGCACGTCGGCGTCCTCCAGGACGTCGCTCATGTACCGGTCCTCGATCCACGACTGCAGCGACAGCTCGTGGAGCCAGGGGAAGGCGCCGTTGCCGCCCGGCGTGCAGATCACCGGCGCCTGCAGCTTTTCCGCAATCGAAAGCAGCGACTTCTCGGCGCGTCCGCGCCGGGTGCCGCCACCGGCGATGATCGCCGGTCGCTCGGCTGATTCCAGCCACTTAACGGCTTCGCGGACCAGTTCCACCCGGGGCGGGTTGTCGGCCGCCGACGCCAGCGCATCCTCCACGGGCGGAACCATGATGGGATCAAGCAGCACGTTTTGCGGGATCTCCAGCCACACGGGGCCCTGCGGCGAGGAGATCGCTTCCGTCCACGCGTCCTGGATGGCAGAGGGAATCCCGGACGCGTGTTGGATCAGCCGCTGGCTCTTGGTGACGTTGGCCGCCGACGCCTTCTGGTCATCGAGCTGGTGGAGCATGCCCTTGCGCCGGGCACCCAGGCCTTCCAGGGGAATCTGGCTGGCCACCACCACCATGGGCACGCCCGTGGCGTAGGCCTCCTGCAGCCCGGCCAGCGACGTCAGGGCGCCCGGTCCGGTTGACAGGAACAGCACCCCGACCTCCCCGGTGGCGCGCGAGTAGCCGTCGGCGGCGAAGGCGCTGTTGTTCTCCACCCTGGATGAGACGAACTGCAGGTTGCCGCGCCCCATCGCGTCGAAGAGTCCCAGCGCATGCTGGCCAGGGATGCCGAAGACGGTCTTCGCCCCGAGGGCTTCGAGGGTTTCGACGACGAGGTCCCCGCCGTTGCGGACGCCGGCTGCCGGTCCGGTGGCGCCTGTTTCGGCCACGGCGCTACTCCTTGGCGGCTGCGGCGAAGCCTGCCGGCTGGCGCACTTCCCGGCCGAGGGCCTGGGCCTGGTAGCCGGTGTCCGCTCCGAAGCGGCTTCCGGGCGTTGCGTTATCCGCCATCAGGGTCACCAGTTCGTAGGCCACGTGGCTTGCTGCTACTCCGGTGATTTCGGCGTGGTCGTAGGCCGGGGATACTTCCACGACGTCGGCGCCCACCAGGTTCATCCCGCGGAAGCCCCGGATGATTTCGAGGAGTTCGCGGCTGGTGATGCCGCCCGCTTCAGGGGTCCCGGTGCCGGGCGCGTGGGCGGGGTCCAGGACGTCGATGTCCACGGAGATGTAGAGGGGCCGGTTGCCGATGCGGTCGCGGACCTTGGCCACCGTTTCCAGGACTCCTTGGTAGTAGACGTCCGCGGAGGTGACGATGCCGAACCCGAAGCGGTGGTCGTCGTCGAGATCCTTCTTCCCGTACAGCGGTCCGCGGGTGCCGATGTGGCTGATGGCCTCGGTGTCCAGGATGCCTTCCTCAACCGCGCGGCGGAACGGGGTGCCGTGGGTGTATTCGGCACCGAAGTAGGTGTCCCAGGTGTCCAGGTGCGCGTCGAAGTGGAGCATCGCGATGGGGCCGCCGGCGCGCTCGGCGGCGGCACGGAGCAGCGGCAGCGCAATGGTATGGTCGCCGCCCAGTGTCAGCAGCTTGCTGCCTGCGGCGGTGAGGTCGAGCGCGTTCTGCTGGATGGTCTCGATGGCCTCGTTGATGTTGAACGGGTTGACGGCCATGTCCCCGGCGTCGGCCACCTGGATGTTTTCGAAGGGGCTGACATCCCAGGCCGGGTTGTAGGGGCGCAGCAGCCGGCTGGCCTCCCGGACGTGGTTGGCGCCGAAGCGTGCCCCGGGGCGGTAGGAGACGCCCGAGTCGAAGGGGACCCCAACCACCGTGACATCCGCCGTGGCCACCTGGTCCAGGCGGGGCAGGCGGGCATAGGTGGCGGCGCCGGCGTAGCGGGGAATCCGGGATGAGTCGATGGGGCCAAGGTTGCCGTTGGCTTCGATGCGCAGCTCTTCCAATGGAGGCGCCTCCTTTGAGGAGTTGGGGGACGGTTGTGACTGCCATCATACACGGGTGTTTTCTAATGAGCATCAACTGTTTACCCACTAGTTTTTGGCGGTCGCGTTCCTGCCCAGTTACTCCCGGCTCCGCGCCGACTCAGCTTTCCCCGGCCGCGGGTTTCCGGCCTTTCTGCCGACCCGACCCGGCAGGCCGGAAAAGCAACTGGGCAGGAACGCACAAACCCACTCAGGGAGTTGTCCACATAGGGCCCGCGCATCCTTCCTGGGGCTTTCCGCACGGCCTCCAATGGCCTGGTGGACATCTTTGACTACCTGAAACAGGCCGGCGGGGTGGCCCGGTCCGCACAACTCCTCAATGCCGGGTTCCCCCGCCGGGAGCTCCTGCGCCTCAAGGAGTGCGGTGCCGCCCAACCCAGGCGCGGGGTCTTCGTCCTACCCGGGTGCGACGAAGGAATCCTTGCAGCAGTCTTGAACAACGGCAGGCTGAGCTGCGCCAGCGCCGCCGTCCATTACGGGCTCTGGCTGCGCAAGCCTCCCGCCCGGCTCCACCTGGCCTGCAATCATGGCCACGGCAGCGGTTTCGTGCGGCATCGCACCGTTCGGTTCCAGGGTCATCCGCTTCTACCGCTGGCCGCTGTCGAAGACGTGGCCCTTCATGCCTTGGGGTGCCTGCCGGCCCCGGCTTCCACCGCTATGGCGACCTCGGCCATCAGGTTGCATGCAGTGCCGCGTGAACTCCTCGCATCCCAGCTCCTGGCTGACCGGTCCGGGACTGCCAGACGTGTTCTACGCGAACTCGACATTCGTGCGGAATCCATCGTTGAGGTCGACCTTGCGCACCTGTTCCGAAAACACGGGATCGAGTACGCGTCCCAAGTCTTTCTGCCCGGGATCGGCCGGGTGGACTTCCTGCTGGGCGGTTTCCTGATTGTGGAGGTTGACGGCTTCGCATTCCACTCCAAGCGCGGGGACATGCTCCGCGACCGCGCCCGGAACAACGCGTCCACCGTCAGCGGCTACGCAGTCCTTCGCTACATGCCGGAGCAAATCTGGTTCGATCCCAGCATGGTGATATCGGAAATCAACACCGTCCTTGCGGCAGGGAAACGCAAACCGGGCCGGTGATCATGCACTCCACCCCAGTTACTCCCTCAGCCATGCACCCCGCACTGCGGAATCCCGGGAAAGCGGCAGGCTCCCCGACGGGGACGACCATAAGTAACTGGGCTGGAATGCACGCCCGGGAGGATTACCTGCTCGCGGCGGGCACCAGGACCCACAGCACCTCGACCGGCTTGTCCGTAGGGTTGACCCAGGTATGCGGCTCGCGCCCCGGGAAGGTGACGGTGTCGCCGGCGCCGAGCTCATACTCCTCATTGGTCAGGATCAGCTTGATGGACCCCTTGACCACATGCAGCACGTCCACGTCGCAGTCCACCGCATACAGCTCCGATTCCCCGCGGCCGTGCGGCTCGATCACCGCCTGGATGATCTGGACGCGACGTTCCGAGCGGGCTGTCAGCAGCCGCTCCACGATGCCCTGGCCGCCAAGCGAAATGCGGGGGCCGTCGTTCCGCCTGGTGAGGTGCGTTTCGGGGGCCGCGAAGAGGTCGCCGATGGAGATGGAGAGGACCTGGCACAGGGTCACCAAGGAGGCGACGGAGGGTGAGGTGAGGTCGCGCTCCACCCGACTGAGGAACCCCTTGGTCAGCCCGGTGGCGTCGGCAACCTGCTCGATGGTGAGCCGTTGGGACTGCCGGGCGGCCCGGATCCTGGACCCGATGGCAACGGGGACGTTGCTCGGCTCAACTGGCAGTGCCTTCATCTACGAACCTTTCATGGGCCGGCAGCGCGGCTCCGCTCTGGAGCAATCCTAATCGGCGGCCGGATTATGACGCGGCACAAAATGCTTCGGGCACGACGACGGCGCCTCCTTTCGCTGTCACGCGAAAGGAGGCGCCGTCGTCGTAAGCCCTACTCCCCTGTGTCGCGGGGTTCGTCATCGTCCAGCGGGACCTCACGGTCCTCGGCGTCGATGACTACCGGCGGGGCCTGGACCACTGGCTCTTCCTCGTCAAGGAACTCGTCCTCGGCATCCCAGTCCGCATCATCTACCGGTGCATCCTCGGCGTAGTCGTAGGCGGGGTCCGCTTCTACGGCGTCCAGGTGCGGCATGTCCGGGTGCTGTCCGGTGGTGCTCATGATTGAACCTCCGTTTGTTCGCCTGACGTGCTCTTACAGGTAGGGCGCAGGCAGCGCCACACCTTCATCACAGCACCGGCCGGGCAGACGGGTCAATAGCCGCGGCGAGTAGTCCGGCCACCACCCCGCAGGCACGAAAGGGGTCAAGACCGCGGCCCCAAGCCCGGAACCCGGCACGCGGAAATGAGGCGGACCGAAACCTCACAGGGAGGTTAGCCAGCCGAAAAACCGCGGAAATGCGCAGTAGGCTGGCATGGCAAAGGCGCGACTAATTGCCCTTTCCAGCCCAGGAGTACCAGTGTCCCAGCACGCCCGTCCCGATTCCCACAGCGGCCCCGCAGAACCCGCCGGAACCCCGGCCCCCCCGTCGCCGGCGAACATCAAGCGCTGGCGCCAGTACCTCGCCGACGAACGCGCGGAGGCGGCGGTCTACCGCGACCTTGCCCAAAACCGCCACGGCGAAGAGCGTGACATCCTCCTCGCACTGGCCGAGGCAGAGGGCCGGCACGAGGCGCACTGGCTGGGGCTGCTCGGGGAGCACGCCGGCAAACCCAGGAAGGCGTCGGCCCGGAGCCGGTTCCTGGGCTTCCTGGCCCGGCACTTCGGCTCGGTGTTCGTGCTGGCGCTCGCCCAGCGCGCCGAGGGTCGCTCCCCCTACGCCAAGGATCCCAACGCCACCGATGCCATGGCCGCTGATGAGCAGATCCACGAGGAAGTGGTACGCGGCCTGGCGACCCGCGGCCGCAACCGGCTGGCCGGCACGTTCCGCGCCGCAGTCTTCGGCGCCAACGACGGCCTGGTCAGCAACCTGTCCCTGGTGATGGGCATGGCGGCGTCCGGCGTGGCCAGCAGCGTGGTGCTGCTCAGTGGGATCGCCGGGCTGTTGGCCGGCGCCATGTCGATGGGGGCCGGCGAGTTTATCTCCGTCCGGTCCCAGCGCGAACTGCTGGCGGCCACCCGCCCCACACAGATCACCCTGGCTGCCGCGCCCAAGCTCGACCTTGAACACAACGAACTCCTCCTGGTGTACCTGGCCCGGGGGATGTCGCGTGAGGCCGCCGAGCACAGGGTTGCCGAGCGGATGGGCCTGCTGTCCTGCGACTGCGACCCGAGCCTGTCGCTGCGGCCGGAACTGCCCGAGGAGGAGGACCAGCACGAGGCCGTGGGCACGGCATGGGGCGCGGCTCTGTCCAGCTTCTGCTTCTTCGCCTCCGGCGCGATTGTGCCCATCCTGCCGTTCCTGTTCGGCCTTACGGGCGTCCCCGCCCTGGCGGCGGCCGGGGCCCTGGTGGGCGTCGCGCTGCTGGCAACCGGCGGCACGGTCGGCCTGCTGTCCGGCACCTCCCCGCTCACCCGCGGCCTGCGCCAGCTTGCCATCGGCCTGGGCGCGGCAGCCGTGACGTACCTGCTCGGCCTGGTCTTCGGCACGGTCGTCGGCTAGCGGCAGCCGGCTAGCGGCGGCGCAGCACCTCGACGGCCTCGTCCACCGTGTCCACCAGGAAGATGTAGTCCGCCATGGTCCGCCCGGCCGCGAGGCTGCGCAGCATCGGCCAGGCAGGGTAATCCTCTTCCCAGTGCCGGCGTCCCACCAGAACCATCGGGGCCACCTTCTCGCGTGCCCCGTAGTAGTTCTCGCAGGCGTCCTGGAAAATCTCCTGGACGGTGCCCGCGGCTCCGGGCAGGAAGATGATGCCGCCGTGGCACAGTTCCAGCAGGATCGCTTCCCGGATGGCGTTCGCGAAGTATTTGGCGATATGGGTGGCGAAATAGTTGGGCGGCTCGTGCCCGTAGAACCAGGTGGGGATCCCCAGGGACGGCGTCCCGCCGGGATGGCGCTCGACGACGGCTGCCGCCGCGCGTGCCCACGCCGACACTGAGGGACGGAACCCCGGGACGCCGGCGAGCGTCCCAAGCGCCGCCTCCAGGTCGCCGTCGGACGCCCGGCTCAGGTAGGCACCCAGGTTCGCCGCCTCCATGGCGCCCGGACCGCCGCCGGTGGCGACGGCGTGGCCGTCCCGGGCGAGCAACTTTCCCAGCCGCGCCGCCTGGGCGAAGTCAGCGCTGCCGCGGGGCGCGGCATGGCCGCCCATGACGCCGACCACGGAATCCCGGGTCCAGTCCGCGGACCGGGTCAGCTCATCCAGCGCGTCGCCGATCGCGTGGTCGTGCAGGGCCGAGGCGAGCGTGGAGTCCACCCTGTGCCGCTGGCCGGGCTGGATGGTCCAGTGGTAGATGCGGGCGTCCGGCAGTTCCTCGTAGGGGGACGTGGCCAGGCCCGCATAGAGCTCACCTGGGGAGTACAGCGTGGCCCGGTAAGGGTCGAAGGGGACCCCTACCAGCTTGGGAAAGATCAGGGCGCCTCGGCTGCGGAGGTTGCCCTCCATGCCCTCGTCGAAGGTGCAGCCCAGGAACATGGCGCCCTCGACGTTCACGCTTTTGAGCGCCGCGGACCGCCCCCGCAGGTCCAGCGACTGGGCGTGCCAGCCGTGCAGGTTGACCGCGCCGGCGGCCACGAGGCGGTCGAAGCTGGCGAGGTCCTGCACTTCGAGGCTGCGGGGGCCGGGGCCGAGGCTTCCGGCGAAATTCACGACAGCATCCCGGTCCAGGTCATGAGGCCAGCCTAGGCCACCAAACAGGAAAGGGTCAGCCGGAGATCCGTGTCTGCACTTCGCCGTGCTGAGGCCTTGCCGAGCCCCTTGACCCGGTCTCCCCGCCTGCTACGATCAAGAAGGGAAGTATGTCCTATCAAACGAACAATAGGCAGCAAAGAGCCTCGAGGCGGCGGCCGACCGGCAGATGCGCCGGGACCGAACATGAGGAAGCACCGTGGCGAACAACCTGGGACTGAGCATTGACCGCTCCTCCCCCGTGCCCTTGTACCACCAGGTGGTGCAGGGCATCGAAGCGGCGATCTACAGCGGGGCGCTGGAACCGGGGAGCCGGCTGGACAACGAAATTGACCTCGCGGCCCAACTCAACCTGTCGCGGCCCACCATGCGCAAGGCGATGGACGAACTGGTGCGGTCCGGGCTGCTGGTACGCAAGCGGGGTGTGGGAACCCAGGTGGTCTCCAGCCAGGTCCGCCGCCCCCTCGAACTCTCCAGCCTCTACGACGACCTCACCAACAACGGCAAAAAGCCCACGACGGAGGTGCTCAGCTTCTCGCACATTGAGGCGGACGACGCCACCCTGGCCACATTGCAGCTGCCCGCGGGCTCCAAGGTGTACCACTTCACGCGGCTGCGCAAAGTGGCGGGCAGCCCCCTTGCGCTCATGGAGAACTGGGTGCGCGACGACATTACCGACATGGACGAGGCTATGCTCCACGCCGAGGGCCTCTACTCCATCCTGCGCCGCGGCGGCGTGAACTTCCGCCTTGCCACCCAGCGCATCGGCGCCATGACCGCCAACGACTACCAGGCCTCCATGCTGGAGGCCTCACCCGGATCGGCGCTGGTCACCATGGAACTCACAGCCGTGGACGACACCGGCCGGCGGGTGGAAACAGGACACCACGTGTACCGCGCCGATTCCTACAGCTTTGAAATGACACTCGTACAGCGCTAGCGCAAGGAACACCCCCATGACCAACTGGGTCTACCCCCTGGGCTCCGCTGCGGACGATGAATGGGACGTCTCGATCGGGACCTCCGACTCCTCCCTCACCGTGGACGGCTGGGCACACACCGGCTTGAAGGTCGCCACGCTTCCGGCCGGGGCCGCCGTCGAACTTCCCGCCGCTGATGAGGAACGTATCGTGGTGCCGCTCAACGGGTCCTTCACCGTCACCGTTGACGGCACCCCCTACCCCCTCGCAGGCCGCCCGTCGGTATTCTCCGGCCCCAGCGACGTGCTGTACTCGGGCACCGGGCGTGCCGTGAGCATCAGCTCTGCCGACGGCGGCCGCGTCGCCGTCGCCACGGCACCCGCGAAAGCGTCCTACGCCACCCGCCTGGTCCCCGCCGTGGAAACCCCTGTGGAACTGCGCGGCGCCGGCAACTGCTCACGCCAGGTCCACAACTTCGGCACCCCCGCCGCGCTGGAGGCGGACCGCTTCATCGTCTGCGAAGTCCTCACGCCCGCCGGGAACTGGTCCTCGTATCCCCCGCACAAGCACGACGAGGAGAAGGACGGCGAGACCTCCCTCGAGGAGATCTACTACTTCGAGACGCAGGTGGCGGCCGGATCCGCAGCCCCCGCCGACGCCGACGCCATCGGCTACCAGCGCGTCTACGCCTCGGATGAACGCCCCATCGACGTCTCGGCAGAGGTCCGCAGCGGCGACGTCGTCCTGGTCCCCTACGGCTGGCACGGCCCCGCGATGGCCGCACCCGGCTATGACCTCTACTACCTCACCGTCTTGGCTGGGCCCGGACGGGTGCGGGTGTGGCTGATCAGCGACGACCCGCACCACGGCTGGGTTCGGCAGACCTGGGAGAGCCAGAACATCGACCCGCGGCTACCGTTCGGCTCCTGACCGCGCCTGGCAGGCGGGACCGGAACAGGCCTGCGCCGGCACCTAGCGGCTGACCAGTTCCCCGGCCCCCACCTGCCGCTGACCTTCGCCGCGCTTTTCGCCCTTCCTGGCACCGGCCGCCGCGGCAGCCATCACCGCCACGCCTGCAAGCGTGATGGCCGCCCCCGCCCAGATCGGGGATGTGTAGCCAAGCCCCGCGCTGATGGTGACGCCGCCCAGCCAGGCGCCCAGGGCGTTGCCGACGTTGAAGGCGCCGATGTTGGCACCGGAGGCGAGGGTGGGCGCGCCGCTGGCATACTTCATCACCCGCATCTGCAGGCCGGGCACAGTAGCAAAGCCGAAGCCACCCATGAGAACCAGGGAAATGACGGTCAGGGCCGGGTTTGCCGCGGTCAGCGCGAATGCCGCCAGGACGACCGTCAGGACGGCGAGGACTACCAGGAGCGTCCGGTCGACATTGCGGTCGGCCGCCTTGCCGCCCAGGGTGTTGCCGGCGAAGAGCCCCACGCCGAACACGATGAGGAGCCACGGCACTGCGGAGGCGGCGAAGCCGGAGACTTCGGTCAGGGTGTAGGCGATGTAGGTGAAGGCGCCGAACATGCCGCCGAAGCCAAGGATGGTCACCACAATTGACAGCCACACCTGGCCGGAGCGGAATGCGCGGAGCTCTGAACGGAGGCTGCCCGCTTTGTCTGTTGCGCCCGCTGACCCGGGGACGAGGGCCAGGATGCCGGCGAGCGCGGCCACGCCGATGACAGTGATGGCCCAGAAGGTTGCACGCCATCCGGCGGCCTGGCCCAACAGTGTTCCGAAGGGAACACCCAGGACGTTGGCGGCGGTGAGCCCGGTGAACATCAGCGCGATGGCACCGGCTTTCCTGCTGGGGGGCACCATGCCTGCGGCCACCACCGCTCCGATGCCGAAGAAGGCGCCGTGCGCGAGGGCGGCAATGACGCGCCCCAGCATCATGGGCCAGTAGCCCGCCGCGGTAGCGGAGAGCAGGTTGCCGGCGATGAACAGGACCAGCAGTCCGGCGAGCACCGGCTTGCGGGGGAAGCGCGTCACGGCCGCCGTCAGGCCAAGCGCTCCCGCTACCACCGAGAGGGCGTAGCCGGAGATGAACCAGCCGGCCGACGCCTCACTGACACCGAAATCGGCTGCCACGGCAGGCAGGAGCCCTGCGATGACGAATTCCGTGAGTCCAATTCCGAACCCGCCCAGGGCGAGTGCTATCAGGCCAACAGGCATGCTAAGGCTCCTTTGAGCTGTACCGGTTTGCGGGAAGCGCCTAAAATAGTTGCAGGCGCGGTATTTATTGTTGCACGTGCAAATATAGTGCGCAAGCAACTATTTCGGTATGCCGCAGCACCAGGTTGGTGGGTTGGAGAGGAATATCATGGGCATCAAGGACGACGCCGTCGAGGTCCGCGCGCAGGGGTGGCGTACTCTCGCCGCACTGCACGGGCTGATCGAAAGCGAACTGGAGCGCTCGCTCCAGGCCGGGTCGAAGCTCTCGGTCGTGGAGTACGCGGTGCTGGACGCCCTCAGCAGGCAGGACGGGTGGCATATGCGCATGCAGCAGCTGGCACGGGCCACTGCCCTCAGTCCCAGCGCGACCACCCGGCTGGTGAACCGGCTGGAAGACCGGGGGCTACTGACCAGGATCCTGTGCGACGACGACCGGCGCGGCATATACACCGAGCTGACGGCGAGTGGAAGCAGGCTGCTCGCGGAAGCGCGGCCCGTGCACGACGCCACCCTTGAGCGCGCGCTGGACGAAGCCCAGGCCATCCCCGAACTGGCGCCCCTTGTGGAGGCGCTCCCCCGGCTGCACGCCCCGGCTTAAGAACGACGATGCCGCACTACTCGTAGAGGCCGGGCTTCGCATTCAGCTTCACGGCGACCTTTTCGCCGTTCTTCTGCGCTTCGACTCCTGCCTCGCAGCACGCAGCGGTGGCATACCCGTCCCAGGCGGAGGGGCCGCCGATTTCGCCCTTGAGTGCCGCGTCCACCCATGACTGGATTTCGACGTCGTAAGCGGCGCCGAAACGCTCCTCGAAGCCCGCGGTGACGTTGCCGCCCCAGTGGCCGTTGCTGCGGATGTAGGCTCCCCTGTCGCCGCCGATGCTGACGATGCCGTCCTCGAAGGAAGCCTGGGTGGCGACCTCGTAGCCGAACTTGGCGTTGACGTAGATTTCGACGTCGGCCAGGACGCCGGACTCGGTTTCAATCAGCACGTGCTGCGGATCGTGCTGGCCGGTCGGGGCGTTCCTGGTGGCCTTGCCCAGGCGGACCTGGACGCTGGTGATTTCCTCGCCGGTGAAGAACCGGATCGCGTCGAACTCGTGGACCACGGAGTCGTTGATGAGCATCTCGTTGGTGAAGCCCGGGGGCGTGCCGGGGTTGCGGTGCTGGTGGTGGAGCATCAGCAGTTCGCCCAGTTCCTGGTTGCGGATGATCGAGCCCAGGGTGGCGTATTCGGCGTCGAAGCGGCGCATGAAGCCCACCTGGATGCGTTTGTGGCCCAGTGCCACCTCTGCCTCGACGATCTTCCAGGCGGACTCGGCATCGGGGGTGAGGGGCTTTTCGCAGAGGATCGGGATGTCCTTGCCAAGTGCCTTGAGCAGGATGTCCTCGTGCAGGAAGCCCGGGGTGGCGATCAGGACGGCGTTGACGTCGCCGTTGTTGAGGGCCTCTTCGGCGTCGGCGAGGGCCACTGCGCCGGGGACGCCTTCGATGGCGGCCTGGGCGCGGCCGAGGTCGACGTCGACGACGGCGGCAACGTCGGCACCGTGGATGCGCTTGCTGAGGCGCTGGATGTGGTCGGCGCCCATGCGGCCTGCGCCGATGACGGCGACGCGGAGGGTTTCACTCATGCCTCTGGTCCTTTGGTTGTCCGGGACGGGTCAGTTGACGGCGGTGCGGGAGCCGCAGGACAGCAGGTAGCTGCGGGTGCGCTTGGCGATCGGCATCGGCACGTCGAAGGCCACCGGATACATGTCCTGCTCTACGATGCCGAAGATGGGACGGTCGAGGGCTTCCACTGCTTCGATGACCGCGCGCAGGTCCGGCAGTCCGTTCGGCGGTTCGGTCATGACGCCAGCCAGGTTGGCGGCGGCCCAGGTCAGGTTTTCCTCGTTGACTTTCTTGAGGATCTCCGGGTTGATCTGCTTCAGGTGCAGGTAGCCGATCCGGTCCGGGTAGTTCTTGATCAGGTCAAAGCTGGAGGCGCCGCAGTATTCGGCGTGTCCGGTGTCCAGGCACAGGTTCAGGTACTGCGGGTCGGTGGCGCCGAGCAGCCTTTCGATGTCCTCCTGCGCGCCGACGTGGGAATCGGCGTGAGAGTGGAACTGCTGCTTGAGGCCGAAGTCCTCCAGCAGGGTCTTGCCCAGGCCGTTGTGGCCGGCGAACATGTCGTCCCAGGCCTTTTCGCTGAGTGTTCCGCTTTCCACTGCCTCGCCCGTGACGTCGTCCCGCCACATGGCCGGGATGACCACGAGGTGCTCGCCGCCCATGGCTGCCGTCAGCTCGGCCACCTTGCGGGCCGGCTCCCATGCCGTTTCCCACTGGTCCAGGCCGCGATGGAAGGCCGTGAAGACCGTGCCGGCGGAGACCTGCAGGTCACGGGCCTTGAGTTCCTCCGCCAGCCGCGTCGGGTTGGTGGGCAGGTAGCCGTACGGGCCCAGTTCGATCCACTTGTAGCCGGACTCGGCCACCTCGTCGAGGAAGCGTTCCCACGGCGTCTGCTTGGGGTCGTCCGCGAACCAGACACCCCAGGAGTCCGGCGCCGTGCCGATGATCAGCTTGTTCTCAGTCATTGTCTGTTCCTTTGAGGTTCCGTCAGGCTCAACCAGCAGCGGTCAGCCGAGCAGTTTGCGCTGGCGGGACTTGTGGTCGGTGTACGTCTGGAAGGCCTGCCTGGTCGATTCCAGTTCGGAGACCTCGGAGACGGGGACGTCCCACCAGGATTCGGAGGACGGTGCGTCCAGCAGGGGGTCGGATTCGACGTGGATCAGGATCGGACCGGACCCTTCCGGTGCAGCCTTCGCGTCGCGGATGGCCTGCTCGAGTTCGGCGATCACCTTCTCGCCCGGTTCGATCCTGATGACCTTCACGCCCAGGGACTGGGCGTTCAGGGCCAGGTCCACGGGCAGCGTCCCGCCCTCGTCGAAGCTGTGCTGCTGCTCATCCAGCGCCCGGTACTTCGTGCCGAACCGCTGCGAACCCAGGGACTCGGACAGGGAGCCGATGGAGGCGTAGCCGTGGTTCTGGATCAGGACCACGATCAGCTTGATGCGTTCGGCGACCGCTGTAACCAATTCGGTGTGCATCATCAGGTAGGACCCGTCCCCCACCATCACGACGACGTCCCGCACCTCGGCGGCTTCCCCGCCAAAGCCGCCTGCCGCCGTCGTGCGTTTCGCTTCGGCAATCGCGGCGCGCTTAACGCCCAGGCCGCCCGGGATTTCGTAGCCCATGCAGGAGTAGGCGTATTCGACGTGGTAGCCGAACGGGTCGCGGACCCGCCACATCTTGTGCAGGTCGCCGGGCAGGGACCCGGCGGCGCAGACGACCACGTCGCGGGCCTCCATGGCCCGATTGGTGGCGCCGATGATTTCGTTCTGCGCCGGCAGCGGAGCGTAGCGGGTGTCAAATGCCTCGTCCACGGTGGCGTTCCAGCGCTTCTTCTCCGCCTCCACCTTCTGCTCCAGGTCCGCGCCGACGCGGTAACCGCCGAGGGCTGCGTTGAGTTTGACCAGGGCCTTGCGGGCGTCGGCGACGATTGGCAGGTGGGTGCCGTGCTTGTACGCATCGATGGGGGCGACGTTGATGTTCACGAACTTTACGTCGGGGTTCTGGAACGCGGTCCGGGACGCGGTGGTGAAGTCCTCGTAGCGGGTACCGATGCCGATGATCAGGTCCGCCTCGGCGGCGATGGCGTTTGCCGCCGTCGTACCCGTGGAACCGATCGCTCCGAGGGAGTGCTTGTGGTCCCAGGGCAGGACGCCGACGCCGGCCTGCGTGTTGCCGACCGGGATGCCGGTCAGCTCCACGAATTTCGCGAGTTCGTCGTCGGCGTAGGCGTAGAGGACGCCGCCGCCGGCGATGATCAGCGGGCGCTTCGCCGTCTTGATGGCTGCGGCGGCGCGGGCAATATCGTCATCGTCGGCGTCGGGGCGGCGGATCCGCCATTCCCGCTCGGCCAGGAACT
>JABFWC010000478.1 GCA_013362385.1 Pseudarthrobacter sp. | reverse complement strand
GCGTCGCCGACGAATTCCTTCCAGCCCAGGGCCAGTCCTGCTTCGACCGAGACGCGTGCCTTGACGGCGGCGGGCAGGACGGATTCGCGGTAGGCCACGTCCTGCTTCTTGAACCATTCGACGCAGGGCATGGAGACGACGCGGGCTGCGATGCCTTCGGCCTGGAGGGTTTCGCGGGCCTTGACGGCCAGCTGGACCTCGGAGCCGGTGGCGATCAGGATGACGTCGGCCGGAACAGTGGCGCCGTCCTTGGACGCCTCGGCCAGGACGTAGCCGCCCTTGGAAACTCCTGCGGTGGACGCGAACGTGTCACCGTCGGCGTCGCCCTCGCCGCGCTCCCAGGTGGGGATGTTCTGGCGGGTCAGGACGATGCCGGCGGGGTTGGCGTGGTTCTCCAGCATGGTCTTCCAGGCGGCCGCCACTTCGTTGGCGTCGCCGGGGCGGACGACGTCCAGGCCCACGATGGCGCGCAGCGAGGCGAGCTGTTCCACCGGCTGGTGGGTGGGACCGTCCTCGCCCAGGCCGATGGAGTCGTGCGTCCAGACATACAGGGACGGCACGCCCATGAGGGCGCCGAGGCGGATGGCGGGACGCTGGTAGTCGGAGAAGATCAGGAACGTGCCGGAGAACGCGCGGGTGTTGCCGTGCAGGCTGATGCCGTTCACGATCGAGGCGGCGGCGTGCTCGCGGATGCCGAAGTGCAGGACGCGGCCGTAGGGGTTGCCGGACCAGGCATCGGTCTGCTTGGACGCCGGGACGAACGACGGCGATCCCTCAATGGTGGTGTTGTTCGATTCCGCGAGGTCGGCCGAGCCGCCCCAGAGTTCGGGCAGGACCGGGCCAAGGGCGTTCAGGACCTTGCCGGACGCGGCGCGGGTGGAGACATCCTTGCCCGCCGGAAAGACCGGGAGCGCCGCGTTGACGCCTTCAGGGAGTTCCTGGGCCTCGATGCGCTGCAGCAGTGCCGCGCCCTCGGGGTTGGCTTCCTGCCAGGCGGTGAAGGACTCTTCCCATTCCTTGCGGGCGGCGGCGCCGCGGTCCACGACCTGGCGGGCGTGGTCCAGGACTTCCTGGTCCACCTGGAAGGACTTGGCCGGGTCGAAGCCCAGGACCTCCTTCAGGGCTGCAACTTCCTCGCCGCCGAGCGCGGAGCCGTGGATCTTGCCGGTGTTCTGCTTCTTCGGGGCCGGGTAGCCGATGATGGTCCGCAGCGAAATGATGGACGGCTTGGACGTCTCAGCCTTCGCAGCGAGCAGCGCTGAGTAAAGCTCCTGGACGTCCTCCTTGTATTCGCCGGTCTTGGTCCAGTCCACCCGCTGGGTGTGCCAGCCGTACGCTTCGTAGCGCTTCAGGACATCCTCGGTGAACGCGATGTCGGTGTCGTCCTCAATGGAGATGTGGTTCTCGTCGTAGATGACCACGAGGTTGCCGAGCTCCTGGTGGCCGGCCAGCGAGGAAGCCTCGGACGTGACGCCTTCCTGCAGGTCGCCGTCGGACGCGATGACCCAGATGGTGTGGTCGAACGGTGACTCACCGGCGGGAGCGTCGGCGTCGAACAGGCCGCGCTGGCGGCGCTGCGAGTACGCAAAGCCCACCGAGGACGCCAGGCCCTGGCCCAGCGGGCCGGTGGTGATCTCCACGCCCGCCGTGTGCTTGTACTCCGGGTGGCCCGGGGTCAGCGAGCCCCAGGTGCGCAGCGCTTCCAGGTCCTTCAGTTCCAGCCCGTAGCCGTTAAGGAACAGCTGGATGTACAGGGTCAGCGAGGTGTGGCCGGGGGACAGGATGAACCGGTCACGGCCCAGCCACTGCGGGTCCCGAGGGTCATGGCGCATCAACTTCTGGAACAGCAGGTACGCCGCCGGAGCCAGGCTCATCGCCGTGCCAGGGTGGCCGTTGCCCACCTTCTCCACGGCGTCCGCGGCCAAAACCCGGACGGTGTCCACGGCCTTCTGGTCCAGGCTGGTCCATGACAGTTCTTGCTCTTCCAAATGTGGCACGAAAACCGGGCCCCTCTCTGTGCTGATCGCGCCGGTACACCCGATCCGGTTGCGGGCGCGCTTTATGGCGCCCGTTGCGGGTGTACCCAGTCGCCATCGAAACGTTGATCCTTGACTCAGCCACCGCGTGTTTCGGAATGCGTTTTCCGATGCTTCCTTTGCGCGGGCTGACCTGCTGCCAGCTTAGCTCTTATCCATACTCCGGGCGGCCGAAATCTCACGTTTTGGACGCAATTTCCCCTTTTGTGAATCGCCCTGACGTGAGGTTGAGTTAATCTGCTCGAATCAGCCTGCGAGCGATCAAATGCGCATACAGCGGGGCCGGAGGGCGGGTGCCGGCGCGGTATGATATTCAGAGGCCAGCGCCGGGTCGGGGTCACTACCGCCGTCCGGAGTTACCCGGCTGCAGCACGGTCCACCGGATTTGATTCTTCCTGGGCGTGCCCGGGTTGCGGGCCGCAAGACCGGAGCTGCATTGCCAGCCTCAACTGCCATACACAGAACGGGTGACTGCCACCGTGAGCACAACAGATACGCCGCTGAACGCATCCCGGGCCACCGGCGCCGGGTTTGCCCGTAAGGCCAAGGCGTATCTCGCCCTCACCAAGCCGCGCGTCATCGAACTGCTGCTGGTCAGCACGCTGCCCACCATGATCTACGCGGAGCGCGGCTTTCCCTCGATTGGCCTCATCCTGGCCACGCTGGTCGGCGGCGCCTTCGCCGCCGGAAGTGCCGGCGCCTTCAACTGCTACATCGACCGGGACATCGACAAACTGATGCACCGCACCGAGAACCGCCCGCTGGTCACGGGCGAAGTCACCCCGCGCGAGGCCCTGGTGTTCTCCTGGCTCCTGGGCGCGGCCGCCATCGCCATCCTATGGTTCGGCGCCAACCCGCTCTCGGCCTGGCTTGGCCTGGGCGCCATCTTCTTCTATGTCGTGATCTACACCATGATCCTCAAGCGCCGCACCGCGCAGAACATCGTGTGGGGCGGCGCCGCCGGCTGCTTCCCGGTCCTCATTGCCTGGGCTGCGGTCACCAATTCGGTGGAGTGGCCCGCCGTCATCCTCTTCATGGTGATCTTCCTGTGGACGCCGCCGCACTACTGGCCGCTGTCGATGCGTTACGGCGAGGACTACCGCAACGCCAACGTACCCATGCTGGGGGCCATCGCGGGCGCCAAAGTGGTGTCCGTCCAGGTTGTCCTCTACGCCTGGGCCATGGTGGCCTGCTCGCTGCTAATGGTCCCTGCCGGCGGAGCCGGATGGGTCTACACGGTGACGGCGGTGCTGGCCGGCGCCTGGTTCCTCTACGAATCCCATGCCCTGTACGCACGGGCCCAGCGTGAAGACATCCCCGACAAGCGCGCCATGAAGGTATTCCACGGGTCCATCAGCTACCTCACCCTGCTGTTCATCGCCCTGGCCGTCGACCCGTTCGTCGGACCCGCCGTCGTGGGCTAGCGCACGCGACCTGCTTCCAGACGGCGGCCTCCACCCATGGTGGGGGCCGCCGTTTTCGTCGTCCCGCCACTTTCCCGACCCCCCATCACCTCCTGCCCCCGCTCGCGCAACGCCCCATCACCTCCTGCCCCTGTTCAGGCAACGCCCCATCACCTCCTGCCCCCGCTCGCGCAAGGCCCCATCACTTTCGTGAGGAATGTGATGGCGCGCGTGTTCGGCAAGACTGCAGGAAGTGATGGCGCGTTCGGAGATTGGCGGCGGGAAGTGATCGCGCGCCACTCTATGACATGTTTGTCATATCAATCACGTTTTCTGTCATTGAAGATGACTTCCTGCTTACGGTGGAGCGGACCCTTCCGTCGAGCAAAGGAAAACCCATGGAAGCCCGTCACTCCGCCGTCCCAGCTCCCAGCCACAGCCCGCCGCAAAGACCGAAAGGCGGCAGCCGCTTCCGGACGCCCTTCAGCCACCTCGGCGCAGACGTACCCGC
>JABFWC010000298.1 GCA_013362385.1 Pseudarthrobacter sp. | reverse complement strand
ATTATCCTCCGGCGCCGCCATCCGGCTGCCGCCACCAACCCCGGGCGGGCGGTTGAAGCAGTAACCCCGCCCGCCCGGCACCAATCGTTTGCAGAAAATCCCCGCGTTCCAACAATGAGGTAGGAATCATGGACCACCACAGCACTGCCGCAGCTGCAACAGCGGCCACCAAACCCCGCTGGTACAAGCAGTTGTACTTCTGGGTACTGACAGCCATCGTCATCGGCATCCTGGTCGGCTGGCTCGCCCCCGCCGCGGGCATCGCCATGGAACCCATCGGCACCACGTTCGTGAACGCGATGAAGATGCTCATCGGCCCCATCGTGTTCCTCACGATCGTGGGCGGCATCGCCAGCGTCGCCGACCTGAAGAAGGTCGGCATGACCGGGCTGAAGGCGCTTACCTACTTCCAGATCGGCACCATCTGCGCCCTGGCCTTCGGCCTGGTGGCGATCAACGTCTTCCGCCTCGGTGAAGGCGTCAACGCCGACCCCGGCAGCATCAAGACCTCCGACTCGGCCGCCAAACTCATCGACGCCGGCCAGCACCAGGAATGGTGGGAGTTCATCACCCACATCATCCCCAACAGCATCGTTCAGCCCTTCGTCGCCGGCGACATCCTCCAGATCATCTTCATCGCCGTCGTCTTCGGCATCGCCCTCAACGCGATGGGCAAGGTAGGCGCCCCGGTCCTGGACAGCATCCAGCGGCTCACAAGCGTCTTCTTCAAGATCCTGAGCTTCATCATGAAGGCCGCACCCCTGGGCGCGTTCGGCGCCATGGCCTTCGCCGTGGGCAAGTACGGTGTCTCATCCCTGACCAGCATGGGCGGGCTGATCGCACTGTTCTACGCCACCTCCATCCTGTTCGTCGTGGTGGTCCTGGGCTCGATCATGGCGTTCCTGAAGCTGAACATCTTCACGATGATCCGGCATCTGAAGGAGGAATACATGCTCATCCTGGGTACCTCCACCGCCGAACCCGCCCTGCCCGGCCTGATGCGCAAGCTCGAGCACGCCGGCGTGAAGAAGGAAACCGTCGGACTGGTCGTCCCCACCGGCTACAGCTTCAACCTCGACGGCGCCGCCATCTACCTCTCCCTCGCGGCCCTCTACATCGCCCAGGCCACCAACACCAGCCTGACGATCGGCCAGCAGCTGGGCCTGCTCGCCGTCATGCTGCTCACCTCCAAGGGCGCGGCCGGCGTGGCAGGCGGCGGCTTCATCGCCCTGACCGCCACCCTGGCCACCATCGGCACCATCCCGGCCGCGGGCATCATGCTCATCTTCGGCATCGACAAGTTCATGTCCGAGTGCCGCGCCCTGGTCAACTTCACCGGCAACGCCGTGGCAACCCTGTTCATCGCCTGGTGGGACCGCACCCTCGACGCCGACCGCGTGCGCCGCGTCTTCGCCGGCGAAACTGTGGATCCGCTGCCCGCGGCGGCTCCAGTCAACCTCGAGGAGGCGGGGAACGACGACGGCCCCCGCGAGGCGGACGAGCCCGCTGCCGGCCCGGTCGACGTCGGACATTCCATGCCTGCCGGCCGCCGCCCCGCCTACTCCGAGACCGCCTGACATGCCCAGCCTGTCCCGCATGCGCAGCACCGCCCCGGAAACCGTACGGACCCTTATCGCCCCCGACAAATTCAAGGGCAGCCTCACCGCCGCCGAAGTTGCCGACGCACTGGCCACCGGCCTGCGCTCAGCCACCGGCCAGGGAAGCGTGCACTGCGAGCTCCTTCCACTCGCGGACGGAGGTGACGGCAGCGTCGATGCCGCCGTCGCCTCCGGCTTCGGCCGCCGCACCTTCACGGTCAGCGGCCCTACCGGCCAGCCCGTACAGACGTACATAGCGTTCGACGGCACCACGGCCGTGGTGGAAGTGGCCAACACCTGCGGCCTTGCGCTCCTGCCGGGCCGCGAGCTCCAACCGCTGGCCTCCTCCAGCCGCGGCTTCGGCGAAGCCATCCTCTTCGCCCTCACACTCAACCCCGCACGCGTGGTGCTGGCACTGGGCGGCAGCGCCAGCACGGACGGCGGCATGGGGATGCTGACCGCCCTGGGCTTCAGCTTCCTCAACGCCGGCGGCCGCCGATTGTACGGCAGCGGACGGGCCTTGCAGCAGATCCGTTCCATCCACCGCGCCGCGCTTCCCGCGCTGGAGCACATAGAGCTCATCGTTGCCAGCGATGTCTCCAATCCGCTGTACGGGCCCACCGGGGCGGCTGCGGTCTTCGGCCCCCAAAAGGGCGCCTCGGCGGAGGACATTGCATTCCTCGACGACGGCCTGCGGCAGTTTGCCGCCAGGATGGCCGACGCGGGAGTGGACGCAGCCGCAGGGCTGGCAGAGTACCAGGGAGCCGGGAGCGCCGGGGGCATCGGTTACGCCTGCCTCCTCCTGGGAGCAAGGCAGGTCTCCGGAGCCGACTTCTTCCTGGACCTGCTGGACTTCAACGCCCGCAAGGATAACTGCGACGTGGTCATCACGGGGGAAGGCAGCATCGACGAACAAACCCTCGCCGGCAAGCTTCCAGCCGCGGTGGCCCGCCGCTCCGGCGCCCGGCCTATCATCGCCGTCGCCGGCCGGTCCCTGCTTCCCCGGGAGCGGTGGCCGGAGATGCCCCTGGCACGCGTCTACACACTGGCCGAGTACACCGATCAGGACTCCTCCCGCAACCCCCGGCTCTCGGCCGACATCCTGCAGCAGATCGGCCGGGATATTGGACAAAGCTTCCTCCAGCCGGACCGGCATGCTTGCTTCCGCCACGGGCCCGGGCAGTAGCATCGGGAGAAGGAACGCCGAATAGTCCCTGTCCACATGGGTACGTTTTGCCTGGACAGGGGTTTGGAAGCATCCACGCCAGCACGGAAACGAGCAAGGGAAAGAGGAGCTTATGCGGGAGCCGGACACCAGCGAGCGCATTTCTGAATCGGATGCGGCCGCAGGTAATGGGGAGGTGGACCAGAACGCCGCCGAACCGGCGCCGGAGCTGGATGTCACCTTCGATGAACAGTTTTTCGCCGCCCGCCCGAAGGCCCTGAGGCCCATCGCCCGCCGGCGCCAGTTCGTCGGTGACCGGCCGTCCTTCGAGTTCGACGGACGGAACGCGGCCTACGTGGACTGGCTGCGCAACCAGGCGATGCTCGGTGATGCCAATACGCTGGCCCGGCAGCTGTCCGGCCAGGCGAGCATGTGGCAAAACTCCTACGCCCACCCGAACCCGCGGGCCGCCGTCGAACGCGCCTCCGTGTGGTTCACTGCCTATCCCCTGTCCTTCATCACCCGTACCGGACAGTCGTTCCTCTCCGCCCTGGGTGACCCGGCGATGTGGAAAGCCTTCCGCGAAATCGGCATCCGGGGAATCCACACCGGACCCGTGAAACTGGCCGGGGGCATTAGCGGCTGGTCCCACACGCCCAGCGTGGACGGGCATTTTGACCGCATCAGCATGGCCATCGACCCCGTGTTCGGCACTGAAGACGAGTTCCGCCGGATGTGTGAGGTGGCCGCTGAGCACGACGGCACGGTCATTGACGACATCGTCCCGGGCCACACCGGCAAGGGCGCTGATTTCCGGCTGGCCGAGATGAACTTCCGGGACTACCCGGGCATCTACCACATGGTGGACATCCCGGAAGAGGACTGGAACCTCCTTCCGGATGTCCCGGAGGGTGCGGATTCGGTCAACCTGAGCCCCGACGCCGAGCAGGCGCTGCAGAAGGCCGGCTACATCATCGGACGGCTGCAGCGGGTCATCTTCTACGAACCGGGCGTGAAGGAAACCAACTGGAGCGTTACCCGGCCCATCGTTGACACCACCGGAAAGACCCGCCGCTGGGTCTACCTGCACTACTTCAAAGCCGGCCAGCCTTCCATCAACTGGCTGGACCCCACCTTCGCCGGCATGCGCCTGGTGGTGGGCGACGCGCTGCACTCACTCGTGGACCTGGGCACCGG
>JABFWC010000403.1 GCA_013362385.1 Pseudarthrobacter sp. | reverse complement strand
CTGTCGTTCATGTCCAGGACGCGCTTGAACGTCATCCTGAGCGGATCGATGTTCAGGGCGTTGCCCTGGTAGATGTGGTTGTCCACGAGTGCCATGAGGGCGTTGTTGGCTGAGGTAATGGCGTGGAAGTCGCCGGTGAAGTGCAGGTTGATCTCGTCCATGGGGAGCACCTGCGAATAACCTCCGCCGGTGGCGCCGCCCTTCATCCCCAGGACCGGACCGAGCGACGGCTCGCGGAGGGCAATCATCACTTTATGGCCGGCGCGGGCCAGGGAATCGGCCAGCCCCACGGTGGTGGTGGATTTGCCTTCGCCCGCCGGGGTGGGGGACATGGCCGAAACCAGCACCACCTTGCCGTGCGGAGCGGGCGCCGCGAGCCTGGCGGGGTCGATTTTCGCCTTGTACCGGCCGTACTGTTCCAGTGCGTCAGCATTAACCCCCGCGGCGGCCGCGATCTCACCGATGGGCCGGATCCGGGCGGCCCGGGCAATTTCGAGATCAGTGGGAAGAGCAGACATCGTTGTCCTTTCCTGCACCGGCGGCGCGCCGGAGACCTGCCCCTAAGCTAACAGCAGCCGGGCAGTCAGCGAAGGAAAAGGCACGTCAGGAAGCAGGAATGGCCGGGGCCAGGCAGGGTGCCGCGTAGTTGTCGACGGCGGCGTGGTAGCTTTCCAGCGTGATGGCGGCAGTGCGCTGCCAGCCGGAGTTCTGGGCGCGGATGGCGGCGGCGCGTCCGAGGTCCTCGCGCGTGGCGGGGTCGTCGTAGAGGGCTTCCAGGGCGTCGGCCCAGTCGGCGGGATGGTGGCCGTCAACCAGGAGCCCGGTGCGGTCGTGGAATATGGCGCGGGACAGCCCGCCCACCCGCGTGGCAACTACTGGCGTTCCGCAGGCCTGGGCCTCCAGGGCCACCAGGCCGAAGGACTCACTGAAGGAAGGCATGACCACCACGTCCGCCGCGCGGAACCAGGAGGCCAGCTCAGGCGCCTTCACCGGCGGAAGCTGCGTGACGACGTCGTCCATTCCCGCCTCCAGGACCAGGCGCCGCAGGTTGAATTCCTTGTTGCCGCTCAACGAGCCCAGGATGGTGACGCGCAGGTCGATGTCCGGGCGGCGCTTGCGCAGCAGCGCCGCAGCCTTGACCAGGACCTGCGGTCCCTTAAGGCGCTGGATGCGCCCGGCGAACACCAGGTGGAAGGTGTCGCTGCTGATGCCGTGCTGCGCCCGGGACCTGGTCCGGAACGCGGGGGTGAAGGTGCCCAGGTCCACCCCGGGCGGGGCGATGTCGATGCTGTCGTAGGTGGCGCCGTAGTGCGACACCAGCTCGGCCGCCTCCGCGCTGGTGTTGGCGATCAGGCGGGCCGCGCCCTTCACGATCCGGTGCTCGCCCAGTTCGCGCCGCCGGGGTTCGGGCTGTTCACCGGATTCCAGCAACAGGTTCTTGACCTTCGCCATGGTGTGCATGGTGTGGACCAGCGGAACGCCCCACAGCTCGGACAGTTCAAGACCGGCGACCCCTGACACCCAGTAGTGCGAATGGATCACGTCGTAGCGCCCGTGCGGCTGGCGGCTCCGGATCTGTTCAATCTCCGCCACCATGGCGTGCAGCAGGCCGGGAAGCTCCTCCTTGGGGATCTTCCTTGGTGGGCCGGCCAGGACGTTGTGCACGCACACCCCGGGATCGGGATGTTCGACGGCGGGCTGGCTGGCCGAGGTGGCGCGCGTGAAGATCTCCACCTCCACGCCGGCCTCTGCCAGCGCCGAGGCCAGTTCGCGGATGTAGACGTTCATCCCGCCGGCGTCGCCGGAGCCCGGCTGCTCCATGGGGGAGGTGTGGAGGGAGAGCAATGCGACCCTGCGGATCAGTGCCACGGGACCTCCTTCCGGCCACCGGCGCCAGGGGAGCCGGTTCTGTGCACATTCGGTAAAACCTTACTCCTTCCCTCAACGCCCGCCGCCCTGCCACATCTTCCCCAGCGCTGGGAAAGCTTCCTCGTAACCGGCAAGGAGTTTCACGGCGAGGTCCTCCGAGTCCACCAGCGGATGCCGGGCGAACGCCGCAAGGGCTGCGTCACGGTTGCCCTCCGAGGCGGCGCGGACGGTCAACTGCTCCACCTCCTTGACGCGCCGGAGCAGCCCGAGCTGCGGTTCGGCCGGTGCCTCCTGCGGCAGCGGGACGGCACCGCCGGGAGTGACCGTGCAGGGAATTTCGACGACGGCGTCCGCCGGCAGGCCCGGGAGGGCGGGTTGGGGAGCGGACTGGCCAGCCGCCGCGGGCCGGGGTGCCACGCCGGAGGACTGCAGCGTGTTGCGGGTGTTGAGGATCAGCTGGGTTTCTCCGCCCTGACGTCCGCCACCGTTCCCGTCGAGGGCGAGCATGGCTGCCAGGGCGACCCGCTCGTAGCCTCCGCCTGCCAGGTCATCCTCGTCCCGCCGTTCACCGTCGCCCCTGGCCTCGGCAAGGTATCCCTCTTCGCGGGACCGCCGCGCCTCATCCCACAGCCGGTACGCGTCCGCCCCTGCAGTGGCGAGCCGGGGGTAGAGCTCCTGCTGCTGGCCGTGGATGGCCTCGCCGCGGGTCCGGGCCATGGCCTGCATCGCCTGGCGGGCGGCGCCGGCGTGGTAGTAGTAGAAAAGGTACTCGTTGGGCAGCAGGCCGAGGCCGGCCAGGAACTCCGGCGGGAAGAGCCGGCCTTCCTCGAACGACTGCAGGGCCGCGGCATCCTTGAGCAGGTCCGGCAGCACGTCCCGGCCCCCGGACTCCAGCCGGTACAGCCAGCCCAGATGGTTCAGCCCGTAGTAGCCCACGCCGTCGAGCCGTCCCTCCGGCAACGCCAGCCCGGCAGCGCGCGCGGCACGGTGCACCAGCGCGCCGGCCGAATCGCAGATCCCGATCACGTGACCGCCGAGGACGGGGAGCAGCGCTTCGGTGACCATGCCGGCGGGGTTGGTGAAGTTGATCAGCCACGCTTCAGGGCAGTGTTCCCGCATCAACCGGGCCAGCTCCAGCATGTGGGGTATGGTCCGCAGGGCGTAGGAGATCCCGCCGGCCCCGGTGGTTTCCTGGCCCAGCACACCCAAACGCTGGGCGACTTTCTCGTCGGCGACGCGCCCTGCCGTGCCGCCGGGCCGGATCGCGGCGAACACGATTGTGGTGCCGGACAGGCCTTCGCGAAGATCCGTGGTGGCCTGGACCGGCAGTGAGGTGTGGTGCCCGGGCATGCTGCGCAGCACCGCGGTGACGGCATCCAGCCGGGCGGTGTCGACGTCGTGCAACACCAGT
The DNA here is from genome assembly GCA_013362385.1 of Pseudarthrobacter sp. GTDB lineage: Bacteria > Actinomycetota > Actinomycetes > Actinomycetales > Micrococcaceae > Arthrobacter. The sequence goes on along the minus strand of JABFWC010000403.1, from coordinate 685 downwards.
TCGGTGACCAATCCGGCGTAGCGGCCGGATGCCAGTGCCCGGTATATCAACGGGACCCGGAATCCTCCGCCGCCGGCAATCAGTAGCCGCATACCCAGCAGTCTAGGCCCGCCCGCCGCTGGCCAGCCGTTACGTGGCAGCGGCCCCTACCGAAGCCCACCGGCACGGCGTATTGTGCCCAGCATGGACGCCATTCCCGCCCGCCCGTTCGACCCCCTGGCCGCCGTGCGCTCGCCGGACGAGCCGGGATTCGACGTGCTGCTGGCAGGCACGGTCTTCCAGGACATCATCTTCACCGGCCTGCCCCACGGCCCCGAACCGGGCACGGAAATCTGGAGCGAGGGAATGGGCAGCTGTCCCGGCGGGGTGGCCAACCAGGCCATCGCCGCCGCCCGGCTGGGCCTGCGCACCGGGCTGGCGGCCGCGTTCGGGGATGACGGATACGGCGACTTCAACTGGAAGATCCTCTCCGGGCAGGAGCATGTGGACCTCAGCCTCTCCCGGCGCGTCCCAGGCTGGCACTCGCCGGTCACCGTCTCGCTGTGCGTGGACCAGGACCGTTCCCTGGTGACCCACGGCCACTCCGCGCCGGTGACCAACTCCGAACTGATCGGTAACCCGCCGCGGGCGCTCGCGGGCATCGCCGAGGTGGGCCTGGAAGTGGAACCCTGGGCACGTTCCGCCC
>JABFWC010000210.1 GCA_013362385.1 Pseudarthrobacter sp. | reverse complement strand
AACGGCAGCGGACCTCCAGCCCCCCCACCGTCGCGACAGCGCCTCCTACCGGGCCGCCACTTCCGATTCCAGGACCTCGTAGGCAGGCGTGGTGAGGAAGTCCGTGTAGTCCTCGGAAAGGCAGATTTCGGAGATGATGCGGGACGCCGGCTCGTAGTACCGGTTGAACAGTTCCTCGCCCACCTCGCCCCGGAGCTTTTCCGTTTCCTCCGCCAGCAGGCGCTCAACCAGTTCCCGCGTTGCCGTGTTCCCGGTGTCCGCGAAGACCACGCCGTTCCGGATCTGCTGCCAGACCTGCGAGCGGGAGATTTCCGCCGTCGCGGCGTCTTCCATCAGGTTGTGGATGGCAACAGCCCCGTTCCCGGACAGCCACACTGCGGTGTAGGCGACGGAAACGTACAGGTTTCCGCGGAGGCCCGCCTCGGTGGCGTCGCCGGGCGCTGACTCGATGTCTAGCAGCTGCTCCGCGGTGACGTTGACCTCGGGGCGGGTCCGCTGCACCTGGTTGGGGGCGTCTCCAAGGACCTTGTCGAACACCTCCATGCAGATGGGAACGAGGTCCGGGTGCGCAACCCAGGAGCCGTCGAACCCGTCGTTGGCCTCGCGGGTCTTGTCTGCCCGCACTTTTGCGAATGCTTCTTCAGTGACTTCCGGCTGGCGGCGGTTCGGAATGACGGCTGCCATGCCGCCCATGGCAAACGCGCCGCGCTGGTGGCAGGTCTTGACCAGCAGTTCGGTGTACGCGCGCATGAAGGGAACCGTCATCGATACCGCGGCACGGTCCGGAAGCGTGAATTTCGTACCGGAATCGCGGAAGTACTTGATGATGCTGAACAGGTAATCCCAGCGCCCGGCGTTGAGGCCGGAGGCGTGGTCCCGCAGTTCGTACAGGATCTCGTCCATCTCAAAGGCCGCGGGAATGGTTTCCACCAGGACGGTGGCCCGGATGGTTCCCTGGGGGATGCCGAGGGCGTCCTGCGCGAAAACGAAGATCTCGTTCCACAGCCGGGCTTCGAGATGGCTTTCCATCTTCGGCAGGTAGTAGTAGGGGCCGTGGCCGTTCTCGAGGAGCTGCTTGGCGTTGTGGAAGAAGTGCAGTCCAAAGTCCACCAGGGCGCCGACGGCCGGCTTGCCGTCGAACTCCAGGTTCCGCTCCTCCATGTGCCAACCACGCGGGCGCATGATGACGACGGCGGTAGGCGCGTCGGTGCGCAGGGCGTAGGTTTTGCCCTCGGGCGAGGTGTAGGCCAGGTTTCCGCGTGCGGCGTCGTAGAGCGAGAGCTGGCCGTCGATGACGTTGAACCACGTGGGGCAGCTGGCGTCCTCAAGGTCCGCCAGCCATACTTTCGCCCCGGAATTGAGGGCGTTGATCGCCATCTTCGCGGGGGAGCAGGGGCCGGTGATTTCCACACGGCGGTCCTGGAGGGCGGGCGGCGCCGAGGCAACGGTCCAATCGCCTTCACGGACGGCAGCGGTTTCCGGCAGGAAGTCCAGCGTTCCGGTCTTGCCGGCCTCCGCGCGGCGCTCCTGCCGCGCGGCGAGGCGGGCTTCCCGTTCAGCGGCGAAACGCCGGTGGAGTTCGGACAGGAACTCCAGGGCTTCCGGGGTCAGGATTTCCGCGGCGCGGTCAAAGGGCAGGTCGGCGATTCGGGTCAGGGGCATTGCATTGTCCTTTCGGGAAGTTTCACGATACGGACATTATGTTCTGCCAGATGAAAAAACAAGGCTTTCAAATAAATCGGTCAGACCATTGACTAGCGGTCAGACCAAAACGTACTGTTTGTCCACGAGTCAATATCTCAATCTCACATCGTGGAATTTCCCGCTCGGCGTTGTCATCCCATCCATTCGCGCCCAACCCTCCCCGCTCCAAATACAAAGGAGTTTTTTGTGAGCACCTACCAGCAAGTCGTGGACCCTTTGTGGGGTTCGCTGGGCCTGTCCGCACTCTGCGCGGCATTGCCCTTGATTCTCCTGTTTGTCCTGCTGGGCGTCTTCCGGGTGAAAGCGGCCAAAGCCGCACTCGCCAGCCTGGCGCTGTCCATCCTCCTGGCCCTGGTGGTCTGGCGCATGCCTGCGGACCAGGTCTTCAGCGCCACGGCCGAAGGAGCCTTCTACGGTCTGTTCCCTATCCTGTGGATCCTGATCAACGCGCTCTGGCTCTACAAACTCACCGTGGCCACGCCCTGGTTTGACGCCCTCGGCCGCACCATCCGCTCCATCTCCAATGACCTGCGGATCCTGTCGATCCTCATTGCGTTCTGCTTCGGCGCGCTCCTGGAATCGCTCGCCGGGTTCGGCGCCCCGGTCGCCATCACATCGGCGATGCTGATGGCGGCCGGCATGAAGCCCCTGAAATCCGCCATCGTCTCGCTTTTGGCCAACACCGCACCGGTGGCCTTCGGCGCCATGGCCGCACCCATCATTGCCCTGAACGGCGTCACCGGCCTGCCGCTTCACGACCTGTCCTCGATGGCCGGCCGCCAAACGCCTTTCATCGCCCTGATCGTGCCGCTGCTGCTGGTCTTCATCGTGGACGGCAAACGCGGCCTGAAGCAGACCTGGCCCGTTGCACTGGTGGCCGGCGTCGTCTTTGGCATCTTCCAGTTCATTACGTCCAACTTCCTCACCGTGGAACTGACCGACGTCGTGGCTGCTGTGGCTACGGTGGCCGCCGTGCTGCTGATGCTCCGTGTCTGGCAGCCGCGGGAAATCATCGATATGTCCGGGCGCGCCGGAGGCGATCTTGAGGAAGAACGTCAGTCCGGGCCGTCGTCATCGAGCCGCGGTCCGGCAAGGAACCCGGCATCCGCGTCGGTTACTGAGGCTGTCTCCGCGGCTGCGACCACCCGGGTTGCGGTGCCGCCCAGCACCGCGGAGCGGCCCGACCGGCGGGAAATCTGGATGGCCATAGCGCCCTACCTGATCATCATGGCCGTTTTCTCCATCGCCCAGATCCCGGCAGTCAAGGACTGGCTGAGCGCCAACGGAAGCATGAGCTTCGCCTGGCCCGGGCTGGACGTCGTGGACGCCGACGGGAAGCATGTTGCCGCGCAGAAGTTCAAGTTCGACCACCTCAAAGCCACCGGTACCCTGCTGCTGGTCTCCGGCCTCATCACCATGGTTCTGTATCGTCTCTCGGCAGCCAAGGGCCTGCGTATCTACTGGGAAACCCTGAAGCAGCTGCGCTGGACCATCCTCACGGTCACCACCGTCCTGGCCCTGTCCTTCGTGATGAACCTGTCCGGACAGACCACCTCCCTGGGCCTCGCCCTCGCATCGGCAGGCGGTTTCTTCGCCTTCCTCTCGCCGCTGATCGGCTGGATCGGCGTCGCCCTTACCGGCTCGGATACGTCGTCCAACTCGCTCTTCGGGCAAATGCAGGCCACCGCCGCCGCACAGACCGGTCTCTCGCCGGTGCTGATGGCCGCCGCCAACTCCTCGGCCGGCGTGATGGGGAAGATGCTTTCGCTGCAGAACCTGGCCGTTGCCGCCGCCGCGGTGGGCCTCGAAGGCACCGAGGGGACCCTGTTCCGCAAACTGATCGGCTGGAGCCTGGCCCTGCTGGCACTCATCACGGTGCTGATCGTCCTGCAGTCCACCCCGGTACTCGGCTGGATGGTCCCCTAAACCCGTTTCCGGTGAAAACGGCGCCCGAAAGCCGCGCCCAAGAAAACAAACGGTCAAGAAAACAAACGCCCAAGAAAACAAAGAGGTTTCCTTCCCATGAGCACAACTACAGCTGTTTCAGCATCGGCAGCGCTCCTCGCTGCAAGCGCCCACGCCTCCACGGACCTGGATGAGCGGGCCAGGGTAAGCACGGACCGCTCCGGTTACGTACCGCCCAGCCTGCCCGACGGCGTCGTTTATGCCACGAGTACCGAAGAGGTGGTGGCTACCATGAAGCTTGCCGCGGCGCACAACGTCCCGGTGGTTCCCCGCGGCGCCGGAACCGGCCTTGCCGCCGGAGCTTCGGCCCAGGCCGGCGA
>JABFWC010000014.1 GCA_013362385.1 Pseudarthrobacter sp. | reverse complement strand
TGGTAGGAGCCCCACACTGCTTCCACGCCCAGCTTGGCGGCGCGGTTCAGCGCGGTGCGGACGTTCTGCCACTCCTTGCCCTTGAATTCGAGCTCATTCAGGGCCAGCCTCGTCTCCTGTGCCACCGCCACCCGCGAATAGCCGCGTTCCCGCAGGACCGGCCAAAGCGTGTCGTCGCAGGAGTACAGGGCGGGAATCAGCGCGTGGTTGCGGCAATAGTCCAGGAATCCTTCCGTCACCGCCTGCTCTGCCTGCCGGTCGCCAAAGGCACCGCCCAGGGTCAGGGCCACCGTGCCGTGCTGCTGGAAGGCCACCGCCCCTTTGCCGTCCGGGCTGAACCAGTAGGTGTTGGGTTCCCATAGCGCCATCCACGACAGCGGGCCGCCGCCCCGGTGGAGGAGTTCGCGGGCACGGTCCCTGTCCTGCCTGCCGAAAACGTGGCCGTGGTGCCGGCCGATCAGCACCCACCACACGGCCACCAGCGTGATGAGCCAGAACACGGGACCGGAGTAGGCGAACAGGAGCGCTTCTGCGCTGTCCCACGCCCCGAAGACGCGGCGGAAGCTCTGCGGAATGGGAACGGGGACGTACTGCCGGGCCAGTTCGGTGAGAAGGCCCAGCACTCCCCCGTCGCGTGCCAGGCCGCCGGACCAGAACCAGGCAACGGTGTAGGCGCCGGCCAGTACCAGCCAAGTCCCGCCGACCACCGCACCGAGCGTCCGCCGTGCCCCGGGCTGGGTCTGCACGCGGAACTGCCGGCGGTTGAGCCACAGCACCACGGACAGCAGGAGCGGCACGACGACGAGGGGCAGCACGTGCGCGAAGGCGGAGGCCAGGGGCGCGGCGTGCGGGCCCTGCAGCCGCGAAGGGACCAGGGCGAACAGGGTCAGGTACACGGCGGCCAGGGCCGTCACCGCCAGCTGGATGGCAAGGGCGATGTTCAGGGCCAGGCGTCGGCCCCGGCGCATGCCATCCGCGCAAATCAGGAGCAGGATGACCGGGACGATGGCCAGCGCCAGCCCGAACGGTCCGGCAAACCCGGCCCGGCCCGTCTCCAGGCAGGAAGGGTCCACGGTGGCACCACAGTTGAATGCCAGCTGGCTGAGGGTGGGCATGGGACTAAGCACCACATCCCGCAGCAGCGCCAGCGGTCCGGTGGGCGCCCGCGTGATCCCGGTCAGGATCGGCCCCACGGCAAACACGGCCACGGTAAGGGCCAGCAGGTTCCTGGTCTCCCGGCCGGTGGACCGGTGCCGGTGCAGCCGGCCCTGGTCACCCTGGATCCACCAGCCGGCAAGCAGGCCCAGGAGCGCACCGATGAGGCCGATGACCGTTTCGGCATGCCCGACATAGAGGACCAGCAGGAGCGAGATCGAAAGCACAGCCGTCCGGAGCCGGCGCTGCCAGAGCAGCGGCATCCGGGCGCTGGCCGCCAGCCCGGCCGTGAGGACCGGGCCGTAGGGGCCGATCAGGCGGTCGTTGGCCATCCGGTCCAGCCAGCCGTCGCCGAGGTAGACAGCCAGCTGGGTGACCAGCAGGAACAGCGTCACGGCTGCGAATTGTCCGCCGAAGAACAGTCCGACGGCGACCCGGCGGCCCAGCCTGCGTTCGGCCAGCCCCAGCAGGAACACGATCATCAGCGACGCCGACAGGTAGGCGAGCGGATTCGTGGCAAAGAAGATACTCGTGAACACCTGCCACCAGTTGCCGTCCCGCAGCCCCGGTCCACTGACTGACGCCAGCCATAGCAGCTGCTCGGGCGGGCCGTCCAGGTAGCTGCCAGTGACGGCACCTGCCGCCAGGAACGTCGCCAGGACCGCCAGGGTGAGCGGCATCGATTTCAGCGTGTCCAGGGCCTGCCGGACTGCCGGCCGGCCCATGCTGGACCACATCAGGGCGACCGTGCGGTCCCTGCCCGGGGCGCTCACGGCTGCATCCCCCATCGGTCCGCCAGGAACTGCAGCGCATCGGCGATCCGCTTGGACGAGGTGTCCCAGGAATGGCCGGTGTGTTCGACCTCGTAGGCCCTCACGGTGAAGCCGGCAGCCTCCGCAGCGGTGGCCAGGGTGTGCAGGTACCCGACGAATTCAGGGTCGTTCTGGCCGGCGGTCAGGTACATGCCGCTGGCCTCGAACCGTTGGTGTTTCATGATCTCCAGTGGCAACTGTTTAGAGAATTCTTCGGGATCTTCGGGGAAGGAAGCATCGATGGTCTTCTGGCGTTCCTTGGCTATGGCGGGTTCGGCTTCACTGGAGAAGGCCAGGACGTCCGCAAAGACGTCGGGATGCCTGGTCCCCATCTGGACCGCGCAGGTTCCCCCGAAGGAGAATCCGCCGACTGCCCAATGGCTGTGATTGGTATCGATGGCCAGGGTGGAGCTGATCCAGCGCGGCACATCCCGGGACAGGTAGGTGTCCGCTTTCGCGATCTTGCTGTCCATGCACATGGTGTTGGCGGACTGGGACCCGTTGGGATCCGGAATCACCACCACCGGGGCAATGCCGCCGTGCTCTGCAGCGAAGGAGTCCATGTGTCCCCGAATGGCACCGCCGGTCAGCCAGTCCGCCGGGCCGCCGGGCTGGCCCGCGACCAGGACCAGGACCGGGAGGGCGGGGCGGTTGCGGGCAAAGTACGCCGGCGGCAGGTAGATGTAGGCATCACGGTTGTTCATCCCGGACGACGTTCCGGGGATCGCGGACTTGCGCAGCTCTCCCCCGGCAGGCAGCTCCCCGTCCGGCTTCCAGCCCTGCAGCGGCACCCCGTCCGATCCGCCCGCACGGCGCATGAGGTCCTGTTCAAGGGCGGGAATGCGGGCCAGGGCGGTCCCGGTCAGGTCGCTGACGGTCCTGTTCAGCCCGAAGTAGGCGTTGACCTGGAGTGCGGAGAGCAGCACCACCAGGAGTGCTGCCAGGACGCCTCCCGCACGTCCGCGCCAGCTGGTCCGTGGCAGCCGGAGCAGGGCGAGGAGGACGGCCGCGACGCCGGGCACCAGCCACATCAGCACTGGGTCCGGAAGGTCCTCGGGGAAAAGGGTGAAGACGTTGATCAGGGCCCAGTGCACGGTAGCGACGAGCGCGAACGCCGCTGCGGCACCACCGACGATCCGCGAGAGCCAGTGCCTCATCGGGGTACACCGGGGAGGCACCAGGAGGAAGGCGGCAGCGCCAGTTCCCAATACCATGACGGTCCAGTACAGGGGACCGTCGGTGAGCCGGATGTCTGAGAGCCAGTCCACGTTGGCTAGCGCCAGGTCCCCACACCGATGACCGGCCCCGCTTCCAGCCAGGATGACAGGCCGGTGTACGCATCGAACTTCATGGCGAGGCGCAGGTCCTGGCCCTCATAGCGCAGTTCCACGATCACCACGTCCGGCTGCACCTTCACCGCTTCCGCCTCGGTAGGTTGCCGGCGGCCCAGGAGTTCCAGGGAACTGCGGCGGAACGTGTATTTCGGCCGGACGCTCAAAGAGATCAGCCGGAACCATTCAAGGCAGTCGTCCTGATAACGACAAACCCCCATCTGCCAGCTGTTTCCAGCCATGCAAATGGAGGCGTCCACCGTGCCGAGGGCGCGCCGCAGGTTGAAGCGGCGCACCCCCGAAAGGCACAGTGCAAAAATCAGCAATCCGAAAGTGACTGCCAAGGCGATGAACGGAAAATCTGCTGCGTCCATCAAGGTCGTGCTAGCGAATCCCAGCGGTAGCCGAGCCGCCCAGCTGGGCGTTGTCAGCAACAATAACCACGCGGTTGTTGTCGACGGAGAAGAAACCACCGTCAACGTCTACCGCAATACGGTCCCCGGAGACCGGCTGGATCGCCAGTTCACCTTCGGCCAGGATCGCCAGCAGGGGCGAGTGGCCGGGCAGGATTCCGATCTCACCATCACTGGTGCGGGCCTTGACCATCTTGGCCGCTCCGGACCACACGAAGTGGTCCGCTGCGACAATCTCAACCTCAAGCTCAGCCATATTACTTGGTCTGTTCCTGGATCTT
>JABFWC010000024.1 GCA_013362385.1 Pseudarthrobacter sp. | reverse complement strand
CATGGTGGTGCTGACCGGCTACGTGGTGGCGACCGCTCCGCCGGTGGCCCGGTTGATCGAACGCCTGGCCAAGGTGCCTGGTTCCGCACGGTCTGCCGTTAGCTTCGTTGCCGTGATGGCGATGTCCGTGTCCTTCGTGAACTGGGGCCTGAGCCTGATCTTTGGCGGGCTCCTGGCACGCGCCATCGCCCGCCGCCGGGACCTCCAGGTCGACTACCGTGCCCTGGGCGCAGCGGCATTCATGGGCTTGGGCGCCGTCTGGGCGTTAGGTATGTCCTCCTCAGCGGCCCAGCTCCAGGCGACGAAGGCGTCCATTCCGCCGGCGCTGCTGAAGATCACCGGGGTCCTGGACTTCGGCACCACCATCTTCACGTGGCAGTCCCTGCTGACACTGGTCATCCTCATGCTCCTGACCACCGTCATCGCCCACTTCTCCGCCCCCACCGGCGCTGCGATACGGACTGCAGCAGACCTGGGCGTCGACCTCAACGACCAGCCCGAACCAGCCGCGGAACAGTCCCGTCCGGGCGAATGGCTGGAATACAGCCGCGTGCTGCCCATCCTCGCAGGCGTACTCACCCTGGGCTGGCTTGTCTCCCAGCTGCTGACCCTGCCCATCCTCAGCGTGGTCAGCTCCCTCAACGGGTACCTGCTGGTCTTCCTCATGCTGGGACTCGTGCTGCACGGGACGCCGCGCAGGTTCCTGCAATCAGTGTCGAAGGCCGTGCCTGCCACCGCAGGCATCCTGGTGCAGTTCCCGCTGTACGCCGCGATGGCGGCGATCCTGACCAAAGCCACCGGGGCCGGCGGACTCTCCGTGTCCGAGCACCTCGCACACTTCTTCACCAGCATCGGGGGCAACGGCGCGTTCGCCGTCATCATCGCCATCTACACGGCGTTCCTCGGCATGTTCGTCCCCTCGGGCGGTGGCAAATGGCTGGTGGAAGCGCCCTACGTGATGCAGTCCGCCACGGACGTGAACATGAACCTTGGCTGGACGGTCCAGATCTACAACATGGCAGAGGCACTGCCCAACCTCATCAACCCGTTCTTCATGCTGCCCCTGTTGGCGGTGCTGGGCCTGCGCGCCCGGGACCTGGTGGGCTTCACCTTCCAGCAGTTCCTGTTCCACCTTCCGGTGGTCCTCCTGCTGGCGTGGCTGCTGGGCATGACTTTCGAGTTCGTGCCACCGGTCATCCCGAACTGACCACAACAAGTACTGCGGTAAACAAGACAGAAGGAGAAACCCATGGCATGGACCAGGGACCAGATGGCCGCGATCGCCGCCGAGGAATTGAGCGACGGCGATTACGTGAACCTGGGCATCGGCATTCCCACGCTGGTGGCCAACAACCTGCCCGAGGGCGTGCGGGTTGTCCTGCAGAGCGAGAACGGCCTGCTGGGTATGGGCCCGTTCCCGTACGAGGGCGAGGAAGACGCGGACCTGATCAACGCCGGCAAGCAGACCGTCACGGTCCTGCCCGGGGGCAGCATCTTTGACTCGGCCACGTCCTTTGGAATGATCCGGGGCGGCCACGTCAAGGTGGCCATCCTGGGCGCCATGCAGGTCTCCGGCAACGGCGACCTGGCCAACTGGACCATCCCGGGCAAGATGGTCAAGGGCATGGGCGGCGCCATGGACCTGGTGGCCGGAACGCCGCGGGTAGTGGTCCTCACCGAGCACAACGCCAAGGACGGCACCGCAAAGATCGTCCGCGAATGCAGCCTGCCGCTGACCGGGCTCAGCTGCGTGGACAGGATCATCAGCGATCTCGCCGTCTTCGATCTCCGCAAGGCCGACGACGGCGGGCGGCAGCTCACGCTGACCCGGCTCGCACCGGGAGTCACCGAAGAGGACATCCGCGAAAAGACCGAAGCCGATTTTGAGGTCAGGCTCGAGAACGAGGAAGTGGCAGCATGAGCTTGCAGGAACAGTTCGGCAAGGATGTCCTGATCACCGGCTGGGGGCACAGCCGTTTCGGCAAGCTCGCCGAGGACACCCTGGAATCGCTGATCGTCCAGGTGGCCACGGACGCCATCAGCACCGCAGGAATTGAGCCGGGCCAGATCGACGAGATCTACGTGGGCCAGTTCAACTCCGGCATGATGCCGCTGGCCTTCCCGTCCTCGCTGGCCCTGCAGGTCTCCCCGGACCTGGCCAACGTGCCGGCCACCCGGGTGGAGAACGCCTGCGCGTCCGGTTCTGCGGCCTTCCAGCAGGGCACCAAATCCCTGCTCGCCGGCACCGCAAAGACCGTCCTGGTGATCGGCGCCGAGAAGATGACCCACGCCGGCGCGGATGTGGTTGGGGCCGGGCTGCTCGGCGCGGACTACGACATGGCCGGCAAGCCCTCCACCACCGGTTTCACCGGGCTCTTCGCCGAGGTGGCCAAGCACTACGCCAAGCGCTATGACCCCGCCGGCAACCTCGGCGATGTATTGGGCACGATCGCCGCGAAGAACCACCGCAACGGCGTGGACAACCCGTACGCGCAGCTCCGGAAGGACCTCGGCGAGGAATTCTGCCGGACCGTCTCGGACAAGAATCCCATGGTCGCCGATCCCCTGCGCCGCACCGACTGCTCCCCTGTCTCGGACGGGGCCGCCGCCGTCGTGCTGTCCACCTCCGCGACCGGCGGCACCAACCCGCCCGTACGGCTGGCCGGGTTCGGCCAGGCCAACGATTTCTTCCCCGCCGACCGCCGCGACCCCACCGCGTTCGCGGCCACCCGCGTCTCCTGGCAGCGCGCCCTGGCGATGGCCGGCGTCGGAATTGATGACCTGGACCTCGCCGAAGTCCATGACTGCTTCACCATCGCCGAACTGCTCATGTACGAGGCCATGGGCCTGACCGAACCCGGCCAGGGTGCCCGGGCGCTCCAGGAAGGCTGGGTGTTCAAGGACGGGAAGCTGCCCGTCAACGTTTCCGGCGGCCTCAAGTCCAAGGGCCACCCCGTCGGTGCCACCGGCGTCTCACAGCACGTCCTTGCCGCCATGCAGCTGACCGGAACCGCGGGCGCCATGCAGCTGGACGCGCCCCGCCGCGCCGCCGTGCAGAACATGGGCGGCGTGGGCATTGCCAACTACGTGAGCATCCTCGAAGCCGTCTAGCCGTATCCGGAACGGGGGCACCCGGGGGCGGCGCCGCCGTCGTGGGGCACTATGACGCCGGCCAGGGCCGTCCCGGGGGATGACGACGGCGTGTCCGCGCCAAAGTGCCCCGGGACGGCCGCGTTTAGCCGCCGCTACGGATGAGGGCCGCGATGTCCGCGAAGCCCAGCCGCTCGGCATTCTGCAGGGCTGTCCTTCCTTGCGGGTCACGAATGCCCGCATCGGCGCCTGCGTCCAGCAGCAGCCGCACCACCTCCTGCTGCCGTCGGCCTCCGTTATTCAGCAGAATGGCCTCCTGCATGGCCGTCCAGCCCAGGTTGTTCACATGGTTCACCGGGACACCCGCTGCGATGAGGATCTTGACGGTCTCCACGTGGCCGTGCTCGCTGGCAGGGATGAGTGCCGTGCCGCCATAACGGTTCGTGCTTGCGACGTCGGCGCCGGCGGGCAGGGTCAACTGCAGCACCTCGTTGAAGCCCTCAGCCCCGGCATAGAGGAACGCGGAGTCCTCGATGGCGTCCTTGGCGTTAACGTCGCCGCCACGGCTTATCAGCTCGGCCACCCTGGGCGCGTCGTTGGCCTTCGCCGCCACGATCAGTTCCTCGTCGAGCCGCGCCTGTGCCTCAGGCGACAGTGCGGGGGCGGGTGTGGTGGGCGGCATTGCCGGTGTTGCTGAGCCTGTTGGCACAGGGAAGGTTTCGCCGCCCGGATGCACTAATGAAACAGGCGGCGGTGAACCAACGTCCTGCGGCTTCCCCGGACTGGCCTGGCAGGCAGCGAGGAGCATCCCGGCAACGGCGATCAGGGCTGCAGTGCTGCCACGCCTCATGCCTGAACCCTACTTCGCGGCTGCGGCGATGGCCTCGGCGCCGGCGGCCGCGCAGGC
>JABFWC010000436.1 GCA_013362385.1 Pseudarthrobacter sp. | reverse complement strand
TCATGGATGACACAGACCTGGACATCATTGCCGCCCTACAGGTCGCACCCCGTGTCCCGGCAAACGCCCTGGGCGATATCCTCGGAGTACCAACTAGCACCATCACCCGCAGGCTCAACAGGCTCCAGCGTGACCGTGTCATGAAGGTCATCGGCAGATTCGCTTGGCCGCTGGTGCTCTCCGGCAACCCCCAGCAACTCTGGATCTGCTGTGAACCGGGACGGGCGGAGGAGGTGGCGGAGGAGCTCAAGGCCTTCGCCGAAATCCAGTTCGTCATGACGACGTCCGGCACTGGGGACATCTATGCCGACCTGTTTCCCCTGCTGGGTTCGGATGTTAACGACCTGATCAGCAACAGGATCGCCTCATTGCCCGGCATCCGCTCCATAGAAACGCGCTTGGTTCTGGACTCGCGGCGAGTAGGCCAGAACTGGCGGTTTCAGCGGCTGACACCTGAGCAGGACGAGGCATTGGCAGCCCATGTGGTTCCGGTGAACCAGCCTGCGCTTGAATCCATGGACCAACTCTCCGAGCTGGAATTCGGCACGATGTGCGAGCTGGGACGCAATGCCCGTGCATCTGCGGCGGAAGTGGCGCGGACCCTGAATGTCAGCAGTTCCTCGGCCTACCGAGCGATCCAGATGCTCCTCAGCACAGGGGCGATTTCGCCGCGCGTTGAAGTGGAGCCGAGCGCCTTGGGTTTCCCCCTCGCCGCCGTGGTTTCCCTGCAAGTCAAACCCAAATCAATAGCTCGTGTGCTGGACGCGCTCAGCGGCCACGAATCTGCGCGCATGATCTCGATGGTTACCGGTCAGGCCCCCGTCGTCTTTCATGGAGTCTTCCGGGATCCACGAAGCCTGGCAGATTTCATCACCGAAGATATCGGCGCCCTGCCTGGGATCCAGACCATGGACACCAGTGTGGCCTTGAAGGTGAAGCGCCGCTATTGGATGGACCGTGACGGCGCCCTGATTGGCGATCAAGTTGAAGGGCTACTACGCCGTTAGCAGCCTCCCTGGTCCCGCATTCCAGCCATGTTAACCAGCGTTGCGCCTTATGGCGCCGCGTTGCCCGCTTTGTCACCCGGATGGCGCAATGAGTAGTGCCGTTTCGCTGCGTTGAGCGTCCATTGCGCTGTGCTGGCCAACGCCCTCGAAGCCGTGTTTAGGTGTTTCTACGGCACCGGCCAGGCCGTATAGACCAGCCTCTACCGCACGCGCACACCGCCCCCGCCGGCGGTCCCGCCTCCCTTCCAACCCCCGCCCGGGCACGCTCCCGGGTGCCGTCGTCGTACCCGGAATCCGGGTCTTCCCGAAAGGAACACCATGTCCTTCCCACCCTCCAGGCCACCCCTCTCCAACCACCTCGGCCCGGCCTTCAGCCGGCGCCGCGCCCTCGGCGCACTCCTGGCGATTCCCGCCGCCGGCCTGTTGTCCGCGTGCGCCGGAACCGCCACGGCGGGCGCCCAGCGCATCAGCCAGGCAGCCCTGGAACCGCTGGCGAACTCCGTTCCGGCCGGCACCACCATCAAAGTGGGTGACCCCAGCATCAAGGTGGCGCTGGAACTGTCCGGCCTGGTCAAAGAGCTGGACGGCTTCGCGGTGGAGTTCGCCAACCTCTCCGGCGGCCCGCAGACCACGGAAGCATTCCGGGCCAACGCCCTGGACGTCGGATCGGTGGCGGACATCCCGCCCATCCACGCCACCTGGACCGGCCTGGATGTGCGGATCATCGCCAGCGTCTTCCGCCAGGACGCAGTGAACCACCCGATTTACGAGCTGGGCATCGCGCCCGGTGCCGGCATCACCACGCTTGAGGGACTTCGGGGCAAGAAGGTGGCCTACAGCCCCGGCCAGGCCCAGGGCGCCCTGGTCCTGCGCATCCTGGACAAGGCCGGGCTGAAGCAGGACGACGTCAAGCTGGTTGAACTGCCCAGCACCGGCGACACCTACTCCACCGCCCTGGCCAGCAAGCAGGTGGACGCGGCACCGCTGGGCGGGGTGCAGATCAAGCGCTACCTCGCCAAATACAAGGGCGACGGCGGGAGCACCATCCGCCACGGGCTGCGGGACGACCCGGGCCACCTGTACTCCCCCGCGAAAGTCCTGGCCGATCCCGCCAAGGCTGCCGCCCTCGCCAAGTATGTCGAAGTGTGGGGCAAGGCCCAGCGCTGGATCGAAGACCACCCCGCCGAGTGGCTGGAGGGCTACTACGTCAAGGACCAGGGCCTTACCCGGGAGGACGGCCAGTACCTGATCGATAGCAGCGGCAAGCGCGACCTCCCCACTTCCTGGACTGAGGCGATAACCCGGCACCAGGAGACCATCGACCTGCTGGCCCGCGAGCAGAAGAAGCCGCAGCTAAAGGCCGCCGACCTGTACGACACGCGCTTCGAGGCCATCGCCGGCAACGCCTTTGCCGCGGCCGGAAAGGCAGGCGCGGCATGAGCGCGGTACTGGACCGTCCCGCCGTCGAACCCCACCTGGACCCGGAGCTCGCCACGCGGGAGGACGTCCGCCCCACCGGCAAGCGACTGGCGCCGGGACGACGACGGCGGCTGGCCTGGCTGCTGGGCCCCTCGGCGCTGCTGCTGCTCTGGACAGTCTCTTCCGCAACAGGATTGCTGGATCCGCGGATCCTGTCCGAGCCCTGGACCGTGGTGGCCACCGCCGGTGAACTGGTTGCCGACGGCCGGCTGCAGGAAAACCTTGCCATCTCCGCCCAGCGCGCCGGCCTGGGGCTGTTCTTCGGCGTCGTGGCGGGCGCCGTCCTGGCCCTGCTGTCCGGGCTCAGCCGGGTAGGTGAAGCACTGATTGACGGGCCCGTGCAGATCAAGCGGGCCATCCCCGGCCTGGCCCTGATCCCGCTGCTGATCCTGTGGTTCGGGATCGACGAGACCATGAAGGTCCTCACCATCACCCTCGGCGTCTTCGTCCCCATCTACCTGCAGACCCACGCCGGCCTGCGCGGCATCGACCTGCGCTATGTCGAGCTCGCCCAGACCGTGGGCCTGACCCGTGCCGGCTTCATCCGCAAGGTGGTCCTCCCCGGCGCGCTGCCCGGCTTCTTCCTGGGCCTGCGCTTCGCCGTCACCGGCGCCTGGGTGTCCCTGGTGGTGGTGGAACAAATCAACGCCACCAGCGGCATCGGCTACATGATGGAGCTCGCCCGCACCTACGGCCAAACCAACATCATCGTCCTGGGCCTGGCCGTCTACGGCATCCTTGGCCTGCTCTCCGACGGCATTGTCCGCTTCATCGAACGAAAGGCCCTCTCATGGCAGCGCACCCTGGCGGGTTGACCGCCGTCCCCGCAGTTTCGGTCCGCAACCTGATCCGCAGCTTCGGCCCCAAAGGCGTCCTGAACGGGGTGGACCTGGACATCGCGCCGGGCGAGTTCGTGGCCCTGCTCGGCCCCAGCGGCTGCGGCAAGAGCACCCTGCTGCGGGCCCTGGCCGGGCTGGACCACGACGTGCGCGGCACCGGCGTCATCAACGTCCCGCAGCGCGTATCCGTCGTGTTCCAGGACTCCCGCCTCCTGCCATGGGACACGGTGCTGGGCAACGTCACCCTAGGCCTGCGGGAGCACGACGCCGAGGCCCGGGCACGCACGGCCCTGGCCGAAGTGGGGCTCGCCGGACGTGAAAAAGCGTGGCCGCACCAGCTTTCCGGCGGCGAGCAGCAGCGCGTTGCGCTGGCCCGGTCGCTGGTCCGCGAGCCGCAGTTGCTGCTCGCCGATGAGCCCTTCGGAGCCCTTGACGCCCTGACCCGGATCAAGATGCACGGGCTGCTGCAGGACCTGGTGGCCGCGCACCGGCCCGCCGTCCTGCTGGTCACCCATGACGTGGATGAAGCCATTGCCCTGGCGGACCGGATCGTGGTCCTGGAGCGTGGCCGTATCGCCACCGTCCGCACGGTCAGCCCGGAGGTTGGCTCGTCCGCTGATGCCGCAGGGCACGAGGCGCTGCGCCGGGACCTGCTGGCCGCCCTCGGCGTCGAGG
>JABFWC010000006.1 GCA_013362385.1 Pseudarthrobacter sp. | reverse complement strand
GACATCATCACCAAGCGGGGCCGCAACGAAAGCACCGAGACGCTCAAGTACTGGAAAAGCGTCGGCGTCGCGTCCCCCGGCGGCAGGATCCAGGACACGGACTTCACCCGCTGGACGGAGTACCTGAAGTACGCAGGCATCATCAGCGGCGGCCTGGATACCGGAAAGCTCTACACCAACGAATTCAACAAACTCGACGCCACCGCTCCCGCCGTGCCGCCCGCAGCAACGTCGAAAGGATAGCCAATGACTCCCAAGATCAGCCTCCAGAACGTCACCAAGGAATTCGCGGTCCGGCACGGGAAGGGCCGGGGCCAGCCAGGGACTTCTGTCCTTACCGCCCTGGACAACCTCAGCCTGGACGTCGCCGCCGGCGAATTCCTCACCCTGGTGGGCCCCAGCGGCTCCGGTAAGACCACCCTTCTGGACCTTCTTGCAGGGCTGTCCCGCCCCACCTCCGGAAAAGTCCTGGTGGACGGGAACGAAGTGACAGGCCCGGGCCGGGACCGGGCGGTGGTGTTCCAGCAGTACGCGCTGTTCCCTTGGCGGACGGCGTCCGCGAACGTCTCGATCGGACTCGAAGACCGGGGCTTCGCCCGGAAACAGCGCGCCAAGGCCGCTGCCAGGTACCTGGACCTGGTGGGCCTGGCAGGTTTCGAGGACCGGTACCCACATGAATTGTCCGGCGGTATGAAGCAGCGCGTGGCCATCGCCAGGAGCCTCGCCTATGAGCCGGACATCCTCCTGATGGACGAGCCCTTCGCGGCGCTGGACGCCCAGACCCGCGAACAGCTGCAGGACGAACTCCTGCGGATCTGGAAAGCAACCGGCAAGACCATCGTGTTCATCACCCACGGCATCGATGAAGCCGTCTACCTCGGCCAGCGCGTGGCCGTCCTCAGCGCCCGCCCCGGCAGGCTCAAGGAGATCGTGGAGATCGCTATCCCGGACCACGACGGCGATGTGGACGTCCGCTCGCACCCGGCCTTCGTGGAACACCGGCACCAGGTCTGGTCCCTGCTCCACGACGAGGTCCGGCTGGCCCGGGACTCCGGGCACCGCAAGATCCTGCCGGACGGCACCGCGCCCGACGAACAACCCCGGGAAAGGAGCGCCGCCTGATGAGCACCCTCCTGAGCCCGCCCGCCGAAGCGGCGGCCGCCGTCGAACCTTCAGCAGAGACCGTCCCGGCGGCCGGGCTTTCGTCGGGTCTCCCAGGCAAGGAACGCCCGACGGCGGCCCGCCGGTTGGGTGCACTGGCGACGCTCGCCGCCCGGGCGGGCTGGAAGTCGCTCGCCGTGCTGCTGTTCCTGGCACTGTGGGAATTGGGTCCGCAGTACTTGGCTGCCCCGGCTACGCGCGTCTTCCTGCCGCCCCTGCACGAGGTGCTGGCCGCCGGCGGCAGGCTGGTCGATTCCGGGCAGCTGCAGAGCCACCTGCAGGCGAGCCTCACCAGGTCCGTTTCCGGCTTCAGCATCGCCGTAGTGGCCGCGGTTGCCCTTGGTCTGGTGGTTGCCTGGTACGGCTGGCTGAATTCGTTCCTCAACCCGCTGCTGGAACTGTTCCGCAACACGGCCACCCTCGCCCTGCTGCCGGTGTTTACGCTGCTGCTGGGGATCGGGGAGGAATCGAAGATCACCATCGTGGCCTACGCCGCGTTCTTCCCCGTGCTGCTCAACACCATCGCAGGGGTCAGGACCGTGGATCCGCTGCTGGTGCGCGCGGCGAAATCGCTGGGACTCAACAGCTTCCGGCTCTTCCAGAAGGTCATCCTGCCCTCGGCAGTGCCCACGATCTTCACCGGGATCCGAATGGCCGGCACCTCATCCATCCTGGTGCTGATCGCTGCAGAAATGGTGGGCGCAAAAGCGGGCCTCGGCTACCTGATCGTCAATGCGCAGGCAAGCTTCCTCATCCCGGATATGTACGCCGGCATCCTCACCGTTTCCGTGTTGGGGCTTCTCGTCAACGTCCTGCTTGTGGCCCTGGAACGCCGCTTCTCCCGCTGGCGCACCGCCGTCGGCTCCGGCAACTGAATCCTCCTGGCTGAACCCAACCAAATCCCGCACGACCCGTACTGAAAGGCAAGGAACCATTCATGACCGTCATCACCGAAACGAAGCTCGAATTTTCCAAGCTCGGCTCCCGCATCGGCGCCGAAATCCGCGGCCTGGACCTCAGCGCCGACCTCAGCCCAGACACCGTGGCACAGATCCGGGAAGCGCTCAACGTCCATAAGGCGCTGGTGTTCCGCGAAGCAAACGTGCAGACCGACGAGGACCAGGTGAAGTTCGCCGGCCACTTCGGACCACTCACCAACGCCCACCCCACCGTCGCCTCGGTGGAGGGAAAGCCCGCCGTGCTGCCCGTGGACAGTGAAAACGGCAGCGCGAACAACTGGCACACCGACGTCACGTTCGTGGTCAACCCGCCCCAGGCCTCCACCCTGCGCAGCGTCACGCTTCCGGAGTACGGGGGAGAGACCCTCATCGCGTCCTCTGCGGGCGCCTACCGGGACCTGCCGGACGAGCTGCGGAACTTTGCCGATACCCTCTGGGCCATCCACACCAACGATTACGACTATTCCGTACCGAAGAACCTCGAACACGCCAACGCGGAGGAACGGCGCAAGGAATTTACCCGGATCCACTTCGAAACCGCGCACCCGGTGGTCCGGGTCCACCCGCTGACGGGGGAGCGCGGCCTGTTCATCGGCGGCTTCGCGCAGCGGCTGCGGATTGTCGGGCTTTCCAACACGGAGTCCAAGGACATCCTGCGCCTGCTCCAGGCCTACGTCACCCGGCCGGAGAATGTGGTCCGGGTGAACTGGGAGCCGAACCAGCTGGTCCTGTTCGACAACCGCATCACCCAGCACTACGCCCCCGACAACTACGACGGCCAGCCCCGCAAGCTGAACCGCGTGACGATCGCCGGCGACATCCCGGTGGGCGTGGACGGGCGCAGCAGCACCTCGATCAAGGGTGACTCGTCCATCTACTCGGAAACCGTCGTCGTTCCCTGACGTGTGGGCAGGTATGGTGCCGCTCCCGGCCATTGGGCGTCCGGGAGGGGCACTTTCCGTTTGTTCGGCTTGCCGTAAGGCCTACTCGCCTCGTTCGGGCACCGGCTGAATGACCCTGAAGACGGCGCCGGTGGGATCTGCCAGCTGGGCAACCCGGCCGAAGTCCGTGTCGGAGGGGCCGTCCTGCAGGGTGGCGCCCATGGCCGCTGCCTTCTCCACGGTGGCGTCCGTGTCCTCCACCGCAAAATAGACCATCCAGTGCGAGGGGATGTTTTCCGGCAGGTACCGCGAGGCATCCATGATGCCGGCCTGCGCAGTCATGCCCGAGCCCATAGTGGTGTACCGGAATTCGGGGGTGTCGCTGAGCACCTCGGTTTCCCAGCCGAACACGTCCTTGTAGAACCGGACAGCGGCGTCGTAGTCCTTGGCATGAAGTTCGTGCCAGGCGGGGGCTCCGGGCTCGGCCACGAGCTCGTAGCCGAGCATCTCGCGCGGCTGCCAGATGCCAACGGCCGCGCCGGTGGCATCACCGAAGATTGCCATGTGGCCCTGTTCGGGGACATCCATCGGCGGGACGTAGACCTGGCCGCCGCCTGCCTCCACGGCTTTGGCGGTGGCTGCTGCGTCGTCCACCCGCAGGTAGGTGGACCAGGCATCCGGCATGCCGGCCTGGGAATCGTCCTTCTCCATCATCCCGGCGACCGAGCGCCCGCCTTTCCTGGCCGTGACATAGCCGCCGTACTTCTCGGCGTCGGCCGTCTCGTACTCCCAGCCGAACAGGTCGGCGTAGAAGCGCCGCGCTCCGGCGACGTCCGTGGTCATGAGGTCGATCCAGCAGGGTGCGCCGGGAGTGGGTACGGGGCTGGGCATGGCAGTCTCCTTGTGGTGTTCGCGGGTGTGCGGTGGCCTTCGGGATCAAACATCCTGACCCTATTGACCGGGTCTGACACTTTCAAGGGGTGCGGCGAAAACGAAACC
>JABFWC010000331.1 GCA_013362385.1 Pseudarthrobacter sp. | reverse complement strand
CTGCAGGGCCGGACCTGCCTCGTGGTCACCGAACTGCCGTACCAGGCCAACCCGGACAACCTGGCCATCAAGATCGCCGAACTGGTCAAGGACGGCAAGATCCAAGGCATCGCGGACCTGCGCGACGAAACCTCCGGTCGCACCGGCCAGCGCCTGGTGATAGTGCTCAAGCGCGACGCTGTGCCCAAGGTGGTGCTGAACAACCTCTACAAGCACACTGAACTGCAGAGCAACTTCTCCGCCAACATGTTGGCGATCGTGGACGGCGTGCCCAGGACGCTGAGCCTGGACGCGTTCATCCGCCACTGGGTGACGCACCAGATGGACGTCATTGCCCGCCGCACCCGCTACAGGCTGCGCAAGGCCGAGGAAGAAGCACACATCCTCCGGGCGCTGCTGAAGGCGCTGGACATGCTCGACGAGGTCATCGCCCTCATCCGGGCCTCCAGTACCACCGAGACCGCACGCGACGGACTCATGGAGCTGCTGGACATCGATGAGCTGCAGGCCCGCGCCATCCTGGACATGCAGCTTCGCCGGCTTGCTGCATTGGAACGCCAGCGGATCCAGGAGAAGCACGCCGAACTCGAAGCCCAGATCGCCGAATACAAGGAGATCCTCGCCTCGGAGCAGCGCCAGCGCGAGATCATCAGCACTGAACTCGGTGAAATCGTCGAAAAGCACGGTGACGACCGGCGCACCAAGATCCTCATGGGCTACGACGGCGACATGTCCATGGAGGACCTCATCCCCGAAGAGGAGATGGTGGTCACCATCACCCGGGGCGGGTACGTCAAGCGGACCCGCAGCGACAACTACCGCTCCCAGCAGCGCGGCGGCAAGGGCATCAAGGGTGCCCAGCTTCGCGGCGACGACGTCGTGGAACACTTCTTCGTGACCACCACCCACCACTGGCTGCTGTTCTTCACCAACCTCGGACGCGTGTACCGCGCCAAGGCGTACGAGCTGATGGAGGCGGGCCGGGACGCCAAGGGCCAGCACGTGGCCAACCTGCTGGCGTTCCAGCCCGAGGAACACATCGCCCAAGTCCTGGACCTCCGGGACTACCGGCAGGCCCCGTACCTGGTCCTGGCCACCAAGAACGGCCTGGTGAAAAAGACCAGGCTGGAAGACTACGACACCAACCGCTCCGCCGGTGTCATCGCCATCAACCTGCGCGACGGTGACGAACTGGTGTCCGCGCAGCTGGTTTCGGAAACCGATGACCTGCTGCTGGTGTCCCGAAAGGGCCAGTCCATCCGCTTCACCGCCACCGAAGAGGCCCTCCGTCCCATGGGGCGGGCAACCTCGGGCGTTACCGGCATGAAGTTCCGCGAAGATGACGAACTCCTCGCCGCCAACGTGGTGACTGACGGTTCCTTTGTCTTCGTTGTGACGGAGGGCGGCTACGCCAAGCGCACCGCCGTGGAGGAATACCGCCTGCAGGGCCGGGGCGGCCTGGGGATCAAGGTGGCCAAGCTTGCCGAGGAACGCGGCGACTTGGTGGGTGCGCTGATCGTCCAGGAAGAGGACGAGGTCCTGGTGGTCATGGAAGGCGGCAAGGTGGTCCGCTCTTCGGTCGCGGGGGTCCCGGCAAAGGGCCGTGACACCATGGGTGTCATCTTCGCGAAGCCGGACAAGAATGACAGGATCATCGAGGTAGCGCGCAACAGCGAACGCGGGCTCGAGGACGAGGAATCCTCCGGCGATGACGTAACGTTGGCTGGAGATGGCGGGACCGCTGGGGAATCCGCCGCGCCAGCAATGGCAGAAGAAACACCGGCCGTTGAGTCAGAGGACGCCTCGGGCGACGCTGAGCCGAACGAAGACAACACGGAGGTAACGAGTGAGTAATTCCGACTCATTTCCCAAGCCGAACAGTACTGTTCCCGACGGGAACCGGCCTTCAGCGGCACCCCGCGTGAACGCCCCCGTCCGTCCACAGCAGCGCCCGGGGGCGCCTGCCGCTGCTCCCGGCCAGCGTCCGGCGATGCCGGCGCAGCGGCCGCAGCAGGGTGAACGGCCCGGTCAGCCCGGCCAGCGGCCTGTGGCAGGGCAGCCGGGCCACCGCCCTGCGGCCGGACAGCGCCCCGCAGGAGCCCCGGTCCAGGGAAATGCCGGCCAGGGAACTCCCGGGCTCGTCAAGCCTGCGCCGAAGGCGAAGGTCCGCCGCGCACGGCTGCTGATCAGCAGGGTGGACCCGTGGTCTGTCCTTAAGATGGCGTTCCTGCTCTCGGTGGCCCTGGGCATCGTCACGGTAGTGGCGGCGATTGTCCTTTGGACGGTCCTGGACCTCACGGGAATCTTCGACCAGGTGGACAGCCTGCTGGGCACCTTGGCCGGATCGGAAAGCGGCGGCTTCGAGCTGAAGAAGGTGGCGTCCCTTGGCCAGGTAGCGTCCTTCGCCACCATCATCGCCGTGGTGAATGTAGTCCTGCTGACGGCACTGTCCATGCTGTCCGCCGTCCTGTACAACATTGCCGCCACCCTCGTAGGTGGCATCGGAGTCACCCTCACCGACGATTAGTGGCCCCCTTTCCGCAGGCCTCCCACCGGTGGAAATGCCCGATTTGAGATCGGGCCGGGATGTGCTGTAGAGTCATGTCTCGGCCCGATGAGGCATCGGGGCGTATAGCTCAGGCGGTTAGAGCGCTTCGCTGATAACGAAGAGGTCCCAGGTTCAAGTCCTGGTACGCCCACGGAACCTGTGCAGGTTTCCAAACGAAAGGTCAGGTCCGGATTTATCCGGGCCCTGCCGGAACGGGGAGCATGTGAAGAAGTTGCTTGTACTGGCAGCGGCAATCGCAAGCATCCTGGTCTACCGGAAGGCACAGGAATCCGAAGCCCGGAAAACAGTCTGGAGCCAGTCAACCGATTCGGTGGACTAGCCCGGACGCCCACTCCGGAAGCCGCGAGAAGGCTCCCCGGTTCTAGGGTATGATGGACGGGTTGCTTCTTATGGGGGCATGGCGCAATTGGTAGCGCACCTGCTTTGCAAGCAGGGGGTTCGGGGTTCGAGTCCCCGTGCCTCCACCATAGGAAAGTCCCGGTCAGCGTAAAACGCAGGCCGGGACTTTTGCTTTTCGTCGTCACCGGAAAACCAGTATCAGGGGGCTGCAGTGAACTTCCTCATCGCGGCCCTGGGCGTGCTGGGGGTCGCTTCCTCAGGCCCCTTGATCGCGGCCACCCTTGGTGCCACCAGCGTCAGCGCCCTCGCCATTGCCTTCTGGCGCAATGCCATCGGTGCAGCTGTCATGGCCACGCCTACCCTGGTCCGGCAGCCCCGTCAGTTCGGCCGCATCAACGGCCGCGAGTTCCGCTGGTCCGCGCTGGCCGCCGTCGCCCTTGCCCTGCACTTTGCCTGCTTCATCACCTCCCTGCAGCTCACCTCCGTGGCTGCGGCCACGGCCCTGGTATGCCTGCAGTCCGCCTGGATTGCGGTCTTCCAGCTTGTCCGCGGCACCCGCCACCGCTGGCAGGTATTGGCCGGGCTGGGCATCGCCTTCGGCGGCGTCATGGCCATCACAGGCTTCGACCTGGGATCCTCCCCGCAAGCCCTCGTGGGAGACCTGCTGGCAATGGCCGGTGGTGCTTTGGCAGGCCTTTACACACTGGCCGGAGGCAAGGCACGGCAGAGCATGACCACCGGAACCTACACCACGCTCTGCTACGGCATGTGCGCGGCTTTGGTGGCCGTGCTGGCCCTGATCGCAGGCCAGCCCCTGGCCGGCTTCGAACCTGCCGGGTGGCTCGGCATCGCCGCTATTACCGTCTGCGCGCAGTTGGTGGGGCATACCGCTTTCAACCACCTGCTGGCTGCCATGAGCCCGCTCATCGTCTCCATGATCATCCTCCTGGAAATCCCCGGCGCGGCCCTGCTGGCGGCCGTGTTCCTGCACGAGACCCTGCCTGCGGGCACGTACGCCGGGCTCGGGCTGATCCTGGTGGGACTCGCCGTCGTGGTCCTGGGTCAAAGGAACGGCAGGGGCCAAAGGAACGGCAGGGCCGGCAGGCGCGGCGGGGCACCCCAGGAGGAACCGCCG
>JABFWC010000023.1 GCA_013362385.1 Pseudarthrobacter sp. | reverse complement strand
CCACCGAACGCAGCCGCCTGCTCGGGTCCGAGGATGCGGCGCCGGCGTCCGGACGGGACCCCGACCAGCTGGACCGGCAGGCCGCCCGGGTCCGCCAGGAACTCGGCGAACTGGAACAGGACATCGCCGGCAGGCAGGCAAGCCTCGAGGCCGCCACGGCCGCGAAGGCGGAGGCTGAGCGCGCGGCGCTGGCGGAGGACCAGCGGCTTACCGCCCAATTGCGGGCAATGGCTGACCGCAGGGAAGGCCTGGCCCGGCTCGCCGGACAGGTCGCCGCGGCCAGGTCGCGGGTGGAATCCGCACAGGCCGAACTGGGCCGGCTGCGGGAATCCCTTGCTGCCGGATCTGAACGCCGGGCCCGTGCCCAGGCTGAGTTCACCGCGCTGGAAAACCAGGTGGCGGGGGTGGAGGAAGGGGAGGAATCCCTTGATGCGGACTATGAGGCCGCCAGCGAAGTCCTCGACTCCGTGCTGCAGGAAATCGCCGACCTGAAGGCCGCGGTGAACGAGGGTCTGCGCAGGCGCGATGCGTTGGCCGCGCGCCTGGAGGCGCTCAAGCTTGGCCTCGACCGCAAGGACGGCGCGCGCCATGCGCTGGAAGCGGGACTTGGCGGGGTGCAGGGAAGCCTTGCCGCCGAACTCACCGTCCAGGGCGGTTACGAGACAGCCATCGCCGCCGCCCTCGGGGAAGTGTCCGAGGCTGTCCTCGTGCGGGACCAGGCGACGGCGGCCAAGGTCCTGCAGCTGCTGAAGGACGACGACGCCGGGCGGGCGTCGCTGCTCCTCGCCTCAGCGGGGGTGGAGTACGGGGGCAGCGCCGATGCCGGGCAGCTTCCGGAAGGGGCGCAGTGGGCCGGGGACCTGCTGGACGGCCCCGCCGGCCACGTCCCGCTGGTAAGGCACCTGCTGGCCGCCACCGCCGTCGTCGATGGTATGGATGCAGCAGCAGACCTCGTGGCGGCCAGGCCCGGCCTGACTGCCGTCACCCGGGAAGGCGACGTCTTCACGGCCGTATCTGTGACAGGGGGCTCGGCGACGGCGCCGTCCCTCCTGGAGGTCCAGGCGGCGGTGGACGACGCCGGCCGGGAACTATCGGCGGTTACCGCCGGTTTGGAACGCAACAGGTTCACCCTGGCGGCGGCGGAGGCACGGCGCGCGGGGGCCCAGGAGGCGGCGGACGCGGCGCTGGACAAGCTGCACGAATCAGATGCGCGCCTGGCCGCTGTGGCCGAACGGCTCGGGCACCTTAACTCGGTCCTGCGAAGCGCCGTCGGGGAGAGCGACCGGCTTGCGGCGTCCCTGGCGCGGGCGGAGGAGAACGTCGCAGCGGAGGAAGAAGCGCTTGCCGCCATCACCGCACGCCTGGCCGCCGCCCAGGAAGTGCCGGTGGAGCAGGAACCTTCCACCGACCACCGGGACGCCCTGGCCCGCGCTGCCTCGGCGGCCCGCGCCGCCGAGGTGGAAGCGCGCCTTTCCCTCCGCAGTGCCGAAGAGCAGCTCGCGGCCACCCGGAACAGGGTAGCGTCCCTGGAACGCGCAGCGGCCACCGAAAGGCGGGCGCGCGAAGAGGCGGCCGAACGGGCCCGGCGCCGGCGCATCCAGGCGCGGCGGGCAGCCGCCGTTTCCGCCGCCGTCGACCTTGCCCTGCGCTACGTGGACATCTCCGTGGACCTGGCACGGCACGAACGCGACCAGGCGGAGGAAAACCGGGAACTGCGCGACCGCGGGCTGCGGGAGATCCGGCAGGCCAACGATGCCCTGGCCCGGGAGCTGGCGGACCTTACCGACAACGTGCACCGCGACGAACTGGCCCGCGCCCAGCAGAGGGCCAGGATCGAGGCGGTGGAAACCCGCTCCGTCGACGAACTGGGCATCACGCCCGAAGCGCTCGTGGCCGAATTCGGGCCGCACGTTCCGGTGCCCGTGCCGGCGGAGGAATCCGGCGACAAATGGGCGGTTCTGCGGGCTCCGGTCGATGCCGGCGGGCAGGAGATCCGCGAAGGCAAGCCCTTCGTCCGGGAGGAACAGGAGAAACGGCTGCGCAAGGCCGAACGCGACCTTGCCAGCCTGGGCAAGGTGAATCCGCTGGCCCTGGAGGAGTTTGCCGCGCTCGAAGAACGCCACCAGTTCCTCAGCACCCAGCTGGAGGACCTCAAGGCCAGCCGGCGCGACCTGCTGGACATCATCAAGGAGGTCGACGACCGGGTCCAGCGCGTGTTCACCGAAGCCTTCGAAGACACCCAGGCGCAGTTCGTCCGGGTCTTCGAACGCCTCTTCCCCGGTGGCGAGGGCCGCCTGGTCCTGACCGATCCCGCCGACATGCTCACCACCGGCATCGAAGTGGAAGCCCGGCCGGCCGGCAAGAAGATCAAGCGGCTGTCGCTGCTGTCCGGCGGCGAACGGTCCCTGACCGCTGTGGCGCTGCTCGTGGCCATCTTCAAGGCCCGGCCCTCCCCGTTCTATGTGATGGACGAAGTGGAGGCTGCCCTGGACGACACCAACCTGGGGCGGCTGATCACCATCTTCGAAGAACTCCGCGAGTCCAGCCAGCTGATCGTCATCACCCACCAGAAGCGCACCATGGAAGTCGCCGACGCGCTCTACGGGGTGACCATGCGCGGCGACGGCGTGTCCACCGTCATCAGCCAGCGCCTCGGCGCCGGGGTATAGCAGGGAAGGTCCGGCCCGGCTCCTTCCCCCTCCCTCCCGGCGCCGGGACGGGCCGATTGTGTGTGAGAAGCTAGGGGAGTGAATGACATCCTTCCCATAATCCTGTCCATCGTTGCTGCCCTGGTGGTTATTGGCGGGCTGATTCCGGTCCTGCTCAAGACGCGGAAGAACATCACCCGGTACCCCGGCACCCGCGACGCGAACGATCCCGAGGTGCGCTCCGGCGGCAGCACGGCCGTGCTGGACCGGGGAGCAACTGAGCGCAAGGCCCCGGAGGACGTTGACCTTGAAGGGCTGGACACCACTACGGTTCCGGACGACGCCGCCGGGCTGGAAGTCATCCCCGTTGAAACCCCGCTGCCCGTCGAGGGCCGGCTCACGCGCCTGCGCGAGCGGCTGGTCCGCTCCAACAACATCATGGGCAAGGGGCTCCTGGCACTGCTGTCCAGAGACAAGATCGACGAGAGCGTCTGGGACGAGGTGGAGGAAACCCTCCTGCTCGCCGACCTGGGAACCGAACCCACCATGCAGCTCGTGGACGCCCTCCGGGAACGCGTCAAGGTGCTGGGCACCAGGACCCCCGAACACGTCAAGACCATGCTCCGCGAAGAGCTGGTCAAGATCGTGGACCCCACCATGGACCGCAGCCTGAACGTCCAGCGCCACGGCGACAAGCCCGCCGTCATGATGGTGGTGGGCGTCAACGGCGTCGGCAAGACCACCACGGTCGGCAAGCTGGCGCGCGTACTGGTCGCCGAGGACAAGGACGTCATCCTGGGCGCCGCAGACACCTTCCGCGCAGCCGCTGCCGAGCAGCTGGCAACCTGGGGCCAGCGCGTGGGCGTCCCCACCGTGAAGTCGGACCTCGACGGCGCCGACCCCGCCTCCGTGGCCTACGAAGCGGTCAAGGCAGGCATTGACCAGGAAGTCGACGTCGTCATGATCGACACCGCAGGCCGCCTGCAGAACAAGGTGGGCCTGATGGACGAGCTCGGCAAGGTCAAGCGCGTCGTGGAAAAGCTGGCCGAGGTGGACGAGGTCCTGCTGGTGCTCGACGCCACCACCGGCCAGAACGGGCTGAACCAGGCCCGGGTCTTCTCCGAGGTGGTCAACATCACCGGTATCGTCCTGACCAAGCTGGACGGTACCGCGAAGGGCGGCATCGTCGTCGCCATCCAAAAGACCCTCGGTGTGCCCGTGAAGCTCATCGGCCTGGGCGAAGGCGCCGATGACCTGGCCCCCTTCGATACGGAAGGGTTCGTTGACGCCCTGCTGAACTAGGACACTTCCTGAACTAGCCGCCCGCGGTGCGCAGGGGTTCGCGGGTGGCCAGCCAGCCGGCAGCAGCGACCAGCATGACGCCGCCGGTCACACC
>JABFWC010000223.1 GCA_013362385.1 Pseudarthrobacter sp. | reverse complement strand
GGCGCGCGACGGCGAGCACATCCCCGGGCGTGACACCCGCCGGGCCAAGGGTGACGGTCAGCGGTTCGTGGGTAATGGTTGTCAATGTAAGTTCCTACTTCTCGTTCATGGGGATGCGGACGCCGCGTTCCTTGGCGACGTCGAGGGCGCGCTCGTAGCCGGCGTCGGCGTGGCGGATGACGCCCATGCCGGGGTCGTTGGTGAGGAGGCGCTCGAGCTTCTGCGCGGCGAGGTCCGTGCCGTCGGCCACGGAGACCTGGCCGGCGTGGATGGAACGGCCGATGCCCACGCCGCCGCCGTGGTGCAGGGACACCCAGGTGGCGCCGGAGGCGGTGTTGAGCAGGGCGTTCAGCAGCGGCCAGTCGGCGATGGCGTCCGAGCCGTCGGCCATGGCCTCCGTCTCCCGGTACGGGGAGGCGACGGAGCCTGAGTCCAGGTGGTCGCGGCCGATCACGATGGGGGCCTTGACCTTGCCTTCCTTGACGAGCTGGTTGAAGAGCAGGCCTGCCTTGTGCCGTTCGCCGTAGCCAAGCCAGCAGATGCGGGCCGGCAGGCCCTCGAACTCGACGCGCTCCTGTGCGGCATCGATCCACCGGTGCAGGTGCGCGTTGTCCGGGAAGAGTTCCTTGATGGCTTCGTCGGTGACGCGGATGTCCTCCGGGTCGCCGGAGAGCGCGACCCAGCGGAACGGGCCCAAGCCCTCACAGAACAGCGGGCGGATGTAGGCGGGGACGAAGCCGGGGAATTCGAAGGCGCGTTCGTAGCCGCCCTTGCGGGCTTCGTCGCGGATGGAGTTGCCGTAGTCGAACACCTCGGCGCCGGCGTCCTGGAACTCCACCATCGCCTGGACGTGCCGGGCCATGGACGCCTGGGCCTTCTTGGTGAATCCTTCCGGATCAGCTTCGGCTTCGCGGTGCCACTCGGCCACGGAGATGCCTTCCGGCAGATAGCTCAGCGGATCGTGGGCTGAGGTCTGGTCGGTGACGATGTCCACGGTGAGTTCGCCTGCCTTGTGGCGGCGCAGGATCTCGGGGAAGACTTCGGCGGCGTTGCCCACATAGCCTACGGACCAGCCTCGGCGCTCTTCCTTGGCCTTGAGCACCTTGGCGACGGCGGCGTCGAGATCGGTTTCCACCTCGTCCAGGTAGCGCTTGCCGGCGCGGCGGCGCAGGCGCGTTTCGTCGACGTCGACAATCAGGCAGGCGCCTTCGTTCAGGGTGACGGCGAGCGGCTGGGCGCCGCCCATTCCGCCGCAGCCGCCGGTCAGCGTGAGGGTGCCGGCGAGGGTGCCGTACTCATCGCCGGCAAGCTTGCGGGCGATCGCTGCGAAGGTTTCGAAGGTGCCCTGCAGGATGCCCTGGGTGCCGATGTAGATCCAGGAGCCGGCGGTCATCTGGCCGTACATCATCAGGCCTTCTGCCTCAAGCCGGCGGAATTCCGGCCAGGTGGCCCAGTCGCCCACGAGGTTGGAGTTGGCAAGCAGCACGCGCGGGGCCCACTCGCTGGTTCGGAAGACGCCGACGGGCTTGCCGGACTGGACCAGGAGGGTCTCGTCCTTTTCCATGGTTTCCAGGGTGCGGGTGATGGCGTCGAACGCGGCCCAGGAGCGGACGGCGCGGCCGGTGCCGCCGTAGACCACAAGGTCGTCCGGACGCTCGGCGACCTCGGGGTCCAGGTTGTTCATCAGCATGCGAAGCGGCGCCTCCGTCTGCCACGACTTGGCAGTGAGCTTGGTGCCCCGGGCTGCTTTGACCGGGCGGGCACCGGTGGTGAAATCGGCGGGTGCCATGGTGGCTCCTTCTTTGTGGTGTCTGGTGGAGGAAAGAAGTTCTGTATCAACTAAAGCCCCTTGCCGGGGCCCGTTACAGGGGATTTACCGGGCCGCTGTCCGGGATTCCAGACAAGCGGAAGGGCCTATTTCCCGGGGCGTCCGTGGAGCCTGAGCGACAGTTCGTCGGCTACTTTTTGCACCCGGGCGGCGAGGGCCGGCCATTCGTCGGCCGGCATCCTGTCCTCAAGGAACGTGACGGCGACGGCCGCCGTCGGCCAGCCCAGGTGGTCCGTGACGGCGGCGGCAATCGAGCCAAAGCCCGGGGTTACTTCCCCGTGCTCGGTGGCGTAGCCGCGCTGCCGGACCTGGTCCAGGTGGGAGGACAGGGACGAGTACTTCATGATGGCGCCCTCCACCTCGTGCCGGGCTGTGAAGGCCGCGGCGTTCGGGTACAGGGCGCGGACCTGCGACTTGGGCAGGGCAGCGAGGATGGCCCGCCCGCTGGCGGTGAGGTGGCTGGGCAGCCGGACGCCGACGTCGGTCACCAGGGACGGGCGGTTCTTGGCCCGTTCCTCCACGATGTAAAGCACGTCCCGTCCGTGCAGAACCGCAAGGTGCGCGCTCTCGCCGATGGCATCCACAAGGCTGGCCAGCAGTGGACGGCCCAGGCGGGACAGGGGCTCCTGCCGCGAGTATGCGGAGCTGAGTTCGAAGGCGCTGATGCCGAGCCCGTAGCGCTGTTCTTCGTGGAGGTGGAGGACGAAGCCGTTGGCCTCCATCACTCCCAGCAGGTGGTAGACGCTGGACCGCGGCAGGCCAAGGCTGGACGCAATCTGCGACGCCGCCATGGGGCCCCGGCGTGACGCCAGGAGCTTGAGGATGCGCAGGGTGTTCTCCGCGGCCGGAACCTTCGAGGGCACTTTCGCGGCAGCGCGGGTTGCCTGTGATTCGGTGCCGCGTGTTTCGGCGCTTAGTCCAGTACTCATGGGCTGAAGGGTCTTTCTGCGTAGCTCTGTCCGGTATCCCGTACTTACGCTTGCGCCCTTGGCAGCCCCGTTCATGATCACTCAGCATCCAAAGTGTCTGCAATACCAGACAGGGCCTTCGGAGTTCCCCGCCGCGGCGGATCTCCCCCGCAGACAGTCTGGAATGAAAGACACCAAGCGGGCGTGAGCCCGGTCACGGCCGCTCGCAGGATGGTCTGCTGGATAGCGGCCCCCTCCCCAATGACGAGAAGGTATTCGCATGCAACCAACCCAGACCCGGACCCAAAGCGAGGCCGGGACGCAAACGCTTCCGGCCGCCGTCGGAAGCGCCCTCAACCGCGGCCTGAACGTCCGGCACATCCGCTTCATGGCACTGGGGTCGGCAATCGGCACCGGCCTCTTCTACGGCTCCGCCTCCGCCATCCAAAAGGCCGGGCCGGCGGTGCTGCTGGCCTACATCATCGGCGGCGCGGCCGTCTTCATGGTGATGCGGGCCCTCGGCGAAATGGCGGTCAGGCACCCTGTGTCGGGCTCGTTCAGCCAGTACGCGAGCCGCTATCTCGGCCCCCTCGCCGGCTTCGTGACCGGCTGGACCTATGTTTTCGAGATGGCCATCGTGGCCATTGCCGACGTCACGGCATTCAGCATCTACATGGGCTTCTGGTTCCCGCAGGTGGACCGCTGGATCTGGATCCTCGCCGTCATCTGCTTCCTGGCCGCCCTGAACCTCCTCAGCGTCAAGGTGTTCGGAGAACTGGAATTCTGGTTCTCGCTGATCAAGGTCGCTGCCATCATTGCCATGATCGCCGGCGGTGCTGCCATTATCGTTTTCGGTTTCCAGGCCGAGGGCTCCAGCGTGGCGCCAGGGCTGGGCAACCTGGTTGACCACGGCGGCCTGTTGCCGAACGGCTTCGAGGGCCTTCTGGCATCCTTTGCCGTGGTGATGTTTGCCTTCGGCGGCATCGAGACGCTGGGGATCACCGCGGGCGAGGCAGCAGATCCGAAGAAGGTCATACCCAAGGCAGTCAACACCGTCCCGGTCCGCGTGCTGCTGTTCTACGTCCTGACGCTGGGGGTGCTCATGAGCCTCTTCCCGTGGGACGAGGTGGGCAGCAACGGCAGTCCGTTCGTGCAGATCTTCAGCGGCCTGGGCATTCCCGCCGCCCCGCACATCCTCAACGCCGTCGTCATCACAGCGGCCCTCTCGGCCATCAACAGCGACATCTTCGGTGCCGGCCGCATCCTCTTCGGGCTGTCCCGGCAGGGCCACGCCCCGGCTGCTTTCGGCAAG
>JABFWC010000226.1 GCA_013362385.1 Pseudarthrobacter sp. | reverse complement strand
GGCACGTCCGTTGTGCTGGGCAAGGAGCCGGTGTACGTGGCCGGGGAAGCAGCGGGCTACGTCACCAGCGCCGCCTACGGCTACACAGTGCGCAAGCCGATCGCCTACGCCTGGCTGCCGTCCGCCGTCGGAGTCGGTGACGCAGTGGAGATCGAGTACTTCGGCCGCCGCGTGGCCGCCACCGTCACCGCCGAGCCGCTGGTGGATCCGGGGATGGAACGCCTCCGCGGCTGATCTGCCCAACAACCTTTTTGTTGTCCGCGGGAGGGCACCCCGCCTGGACCTGGGACGTAGACTCGCTGGACGACTACAAATTGGGGGATGCATGATGTTCGCCACGGCGTGGCCACACGACATTCCGGCGTCACTGCCGTGACTCAGCAGCGGCCGGGGCGTCCATGGACGTTCGCAGCGGTCTGCGTCATGGTGGCCTCACTGACGCTCCTGATCTTCGGCCCCACCCTCGGTCCTCCTGCTCCTGGCTCAGCGATCCAGCTGCTGCCCTGGTATGTGGCGGCCTACCTGCTGGTCGGGTTGTGCATCTTCGGGCCGCCCGGAAAGATTCCGTCCCTTCGGCAGGCCCTGGTGTTCCTGCTGCCCGGTGTACTGCTCGTGCCGCTGGCATTACTGAACGTCGGCTTCTGGGCAGGCGGCTGGCTCCTCGGCCTTCCCGCCTGGGGGCTGCTGCTGAGCAGGTGGACGTCGGAGAGCCGGCTCCGGCCCTTAGACGTGCTGAAGTTCCTGGCCCTGTTGGTGCTGGGCCTGATGATCTTCACCTTCAACGTGATCTACCCGGTCTTCAGCCTCGGCTTGTTCCTGCTCCCGATCATCCCCTTGGTCCGGCTGGCCTACCCCGAGTACCAGGCGAGGCGGTTACAGGCTGCTCTAGAGGTCATCCTGGCCGTAGCTGCCGTGGTAATTGCCTTTGCCGTCCCCACCCCCGAAGGGTCCTGGTCCTCGCCCTCGACGTACGCGGGAGGGGCCGCGACGGCAGGACTGATGATCGCATTCTGGGCGTGGCGCCTCCCCCGCCGTTCCCGCGGGGTGCAGCTCCATGACGGGGCGGTGATTTAGCTCCGGTCTCCCCTGCGCCTGGGAACCACCCTGGTGGCCACCCGGCATCCTGCCGCGTGCGGGAGACCCGCCGGACTTCGTCTACACCGGACTGTCCCCGGGAGAACAAGCCTTGGAGCGCTTCCCCCACGCCCCGGCGTGAGCTCGGCACCCCGGACTTGCCGGTGCGCGGAAGGTGCCTTTGGGAAGACTCTTTGGATAACCCTTGCAGTCGTTCTTTCCCAAGTGTTTGGCTGTTGGCATGGCGGATGAAGAGGTACCTAAGGACATTCCTTCCGACGAGCACCTGCGGCAGGACGTCGCACCCGGGTCGGAGGGAGAAGCCAAGGACTCACAGGACGGGCAATTTGCTCCCGGTCAAACAAACGCCGGTCAGCAGGTGTCAGGGCTTGCCTCGGCCAGCGGCTATGGCAAGGACTTGGATCCGGAGGCCGAGCCCGACGGGAACAACCCGGTGTAGGCCGTAAGGGCAGAAGAGCGCCCCTGCCTCCTTTCGGAGGCAGGGGCGCCGCGTCGCGTTGTCTATACGGCGGCCGGCTCCAGTATCCCCGCAGACGCTTCGGCCCCCGCCCCCTGGCCCTTGTGGCGCTCGAAGCGGACGAACATGGCCTTGAAGCCCGGCGTGTTGGAGACGCGGGCAACGTTCTCCTTGTGGACCAGGGCGTTGGCTTCAGGGAAGTAGGCGGCGGCGCAGCCCTTGGCTGTGGGGTAGGCGACCAGGCGGAACTTGTCCGCGCGGCGGTCCACGCCCTGGAAAGTGCTGACCACGTCCACGAGTTCCCGGTCCTGGAAGCCGGATTCGGCGAGGTCCTCGGGGTGGATCAGGATCACGCGGCGGCCGTCGGAGATGCCGCGGTAGCGGTCGTCCAGGCCGTAATACGTGGTGTTGTACTGGTCGTGGCTGCGGATGGTCTGCAGCACCAGGTGCCCCGGCGGCGGGGTCAGGTATTCCAGCGGGCTGACGGTGAAGCGGCCACGGCCGATGTCGGTGGCGAAGGACCGGGTGTCCCGGGGCGGGTTGGGCAGCACGAAGCCGTTCTTCGTCCTGACCCGGGCGTTGAAGTCCTCGAAGCCGGGCAGGACGCGGGCGATGTGGTCGCGGATCACGTCATAGTCCTCGGCCATTCCCCGCCAGTCCACGGGATGGTCCGGCCCGAACGTGGCCTCGGCCATCCTGGCCACGATCACGGGCTCGGCAAGCAGGTGCTCGGAGACCGGGGTCAGGCGGCCCTGGGTGGAGTGGACCACGGACATGGAGTCCTCGACGGACAGGAACTGCGCGCCCTTGGGGTGCTTGTCGTCCTTGTCCGTGCGGCCCAGCGTGGGCAGGATCAGCGAGGTGCGGCCGTGCACGATGTGGGAGCGGTTGGGCTTGGTGGAGATGTGCACGGTCAGCCCGATCCGCTGCATCCCGGCTTCCAGCGTTTCCGTGTCGGAGCAGGCGAGCGAGAAGTTGCCGCCCATCGAGACGAACACGTCCACCTCGTCGCGTTCGAACGCCTGCATCGACTCCACCGCGTCGTAGCCGTGGTGTCGCGGTGAGGTGATGCCAAATTCGGTGTCGATGGCTGAGAGGAGCTTTTCGCCGGGTTTCTCCCAGATCCCCATGGTCCGGTCGCCCTGGACGTTGGAGTGCCCGCGGACGGGGCAGGCGCCGGCGCCGGGCTTGCCGAAGTTGCCCTGCAGCAGCAGGACGTTGACCATCTCCTTGATCGTGTCCACAGAGTGCGGCTGCTGGGTCACGCCCAGGGCCCAGCAGAAGATTGAGGCCTTGGAGGCCATCAGCATCCCGGCCACCTTTTCAATCTGCTCCCGGGCAAGGCCTGTCGCCTGTTCGGTCTCATCCCAGTCCAGGGTGCGGCGGGCCTCGCGGTAGGCGTCGAACCCGTCCGTCTGCGCGGCGATGAAGGAATGGTCGACGACGGTGCCCGGGTTCTTGTCCTCGGCCTCCAGGAGCAGGTGGCCAAGCGCCTGGAACAGCGCCAGGTCCCCGCCGACCTTGATCTGCAGGTACTCGTCCGCGAGCGGAGTGCCCCCGCCCACCACACCGGAGAGCGTCTGCGGGTCGCGGAAGTTGAACAGGCCGGCCTCGGGCAGCGGGTTCACGGCCACCACCTTGCCGCCCTTGTCCTTGCACTCCTTCAGCGCCGACAGCATGCGGGGGTGGTTGGTGCCCGGGTTCTGCCCGACCACAAAGATCAGCTCGGCGTCGTGGATGTCATCCAGGGACACCGTGCCCTTGCCGATGCCAATCGTCGGGTTTAGCGCGGAACCGGAGGATTCGTGGCACATGTTGGAGCAGTCGGGCAGGTTGTTCGTACCGATCGACCGCGCGAACAGCTGGTACAGGAACGCCGTCTCATTCGCCGTGCGGCCGGACGTGTAGAACACGCAGCGGTCCGGGGTGCTCGCCCGGATGTGCTCACCGATCAGCTCGAACGCATCATTCCAGGAAATCGGCGAGTAGTGCGTCTCGCCCTCCCGGATCACCACCGGCTCGGACAGCCGGCCCTGGTTGCCCAGCCAGTACTCGGTCTTCGTGGACAGCTCCGCGATCGAGTGCCTGGCCCAGAACTCGGCCCCCACCGTCCGCAGGGTGTTCTCTTCCGCCACTGCCTTGGCGCCGTTCTCGCAGAACTCCGCAGCCTTGCGCTTCTTGTCCGATTCCGGCCACGCGCAGCCCGGGCAGTCGAAGCCGCCACGCTGGTTCAGCCGCAGCAGCGACAGGGCCGTGCGGGTCACGCCAGCCTGCGCCACCGCCCGCTCAAGGGCCACCATCACGGCCTTGACCCCGGCCGCCTCGGTCTTGGGCTTGTGGACCTCGAGGTTGTCCTCGTTGATGTCCGCAACGGGTGCGGGCTGCTTACCGAACTTCATCGTTCCAACTTCCTGACGGGCATGGATTTCTTCTATCGGCAGGAAAGGCGCGCCAGGGCTTCCCGGCGCGCCTTTCCCGACACACTCTGATGCTGGGTT
>JABFWC010000293.1 GCA_013362385.1 Pseudarthrobacter sp. | reverse complement strand
GTAGGTGCCGTCCTTGTAGCCGGCGCCACTGCCGGCGAGGGTGGAAGAGCCTGCCGAGGGGGCGGCAGCCGGGTTTCCTGCGGTGCCGGGCGTGCTGGCGGCGGTGGACGGTGCACATCCCGCCACGGTTCCGGCCAGGGAAAGGCCGGCGATGCCGGCGAAAATGCTTCTGCGGACTGCGCCCTTTGGCGCGAAAGTGCTTCCGGATGCTGTGGGGCTTGTGCGGATGGAGGGTCTCATGAAGGCTCTCGTTTCACTTTTGGCGGTGTACTGCTCAGAGGGGGTCGTATCAGCGGCGGTGGCTACGGTTTAGTCAACGCCGCATCCGCGTGAAAGGTTCACCGTGTGGCGGGGCTCATGCTTTCCGCTGCCGGGGGAGGGCAGGCAGGCGGCCCAAATTCTTTGCTGTCACTGGCCCCCGGTAGTCTAGAGGGGTGACTCCCGAAGAACTTTCCCTCGCCATATCCGCCTGCCTCAAGGACGCCGTCGCCGCCGGCGAGATCGCCCTCGCGGCATCAGCAGTGCCCGAGGACGTGCGCGTGGAGCGGCCCAAGAACCGGGACCACGGGGACTGGGCCACCAACATTGCCCTGCAGCTGGCCAAGCAGGCCGGCACCAACCCGCGCGAATTCGCCAGCGTGCTGAGCGCCCGACTGAAGTCGATCAACGGCGTCTCGGCCGTGGACATCGCCGGCCCCGGCTTCCTGAACATCACCGTGGACGCCGCCGTAGCCGGTACCCTCGCGAAAACCATCGTCGAGGCCGGCAAGGACTACGGGACCAACGCCGCGCTCGCCGGGCGCACCGTCAACATGGAATTCGTCTCGGCCAACCCCACCGGGCCGCTGCACATCGGCCACACCCGCTGGGCGGCGCTGGGCGACTCCATTGCCCGCGTGCTGCGCGCCTCCGGCGCGGACGTGACCGCCGAGTACTACATCAACGACGCCGGCTCGCAGATGAACACCTTCGCCACGTCCGTGTACTCCCGGCTGCACGGCCTGCCCGTGCCGGACGGCGGTTACCCGGGGCAGTACATTGCCGACCTCGGGCACGAGGTCCTCAGTGCCCACCCGGACATCCGCGAACTCACCGAGGTTGCCGCGCTGCCGGTCATCCGGGCGGCCGCCTACGAAGCGCAGATGAAGGACATCAAGGCCACCCTGGCGGACTTCGGCGTCGAATTCGACGTCTTCTTCTCCGAGCAGGAACTGCACGACGCCGGCGCGATCGAAAGTGCCGTGGCGCGCCTTCGCGAACAGGGCCACGTGTTCGACGACGGCGGTGCGGTCTGGCTGCGGACCACCGACTTTGGCGACGACAAGGACCGCGTGCTGATCCGCGCCAACGGCGAGCCCACCTACTTTGCCGCCGACGCCGCCTACTACCTGTCCAAGAAGGACCGCGGCTTCACCGAGAAGATCTACCTCCTGGGCGCCGACCACCACGGGTACATCAACCGGCTCAAGGCCATCGCCGCCGCGGCCGGCGACGATCCTGAGGTCAACATCGAGGTGCTGATCGGCCAGCTGGTGTCCGTCAACGGCGCCAAGCTGTCCAAGCGGGCCGGCAACATCATCGAGCTCAAGGACCTGATCGACTGGCTCGGCAAGGACGCCGTGCGCTACTCACTGGCGCGCTTCCCCGCGGACTCGCCGCTCACGCTGGACCCCGAGCTGCTGAAGAAGCACAGCAACGAGAACCCGGTCTTCTATGTGCAGTACGCGCACGCCCGCTCCCGGGGCGCCGCCCGAAATGCCGTCGCCGCCGGTGTGGAGCGCCATGTGGACGGCCAGGAGAGCTTCGACGCCTCGCTGCTGGACCACGCCACCGAGAATGAGCTGCTCTCCTACCTGGGCAGCTACCCTTCCATCGTCGCCAAGGCCGCGGAACTGCGCGAACCGCACCGCGTGGCACGCCACCTCGAAGCCATCGCCGGCGCCTACCACCGCTGGTACGACGCCTGCCGCATCGCCCCCATGGGCGACGAAGCCGTCACCGACCTGAACCGGACCCGGCTGTGGCTCAACGACGCCACCAGCCAGGTGCTGGCCAACGGCCTGGACCTGCTGGGCGTCTCCGCGCCGGAACGGATGTAACCACCATGTCAGTAGCTTCAAACACCGCTGCGTCCCCGCTTGCCCCGGACTGGCTGCAGGTTCCGGCCGACCTGAATGCGCTGCACGAGCCCCTGTGGGCCGGCAGCGTGGGCCGTAACCCGGCCGGCGTCCTCACGGTCGGGGGAGTGGATGTCCAGGCCCTGAAGGCGGAGTTCGGTTCGCCCCTGTTCGTCATGGACGAGGCCGACTTCCGGGCCCGGGCGCGCGCCTTCAAGGATTCCTTCGACGCCGCCTTTGCCGACATCTGCGGCGGTGTGGACGTCTATTACGCCGGCAAATCCTTCCTCTGCACCGCTGTGGTGAAGTGGGTCGAAGAGGAAGGGCTCCGCCTGGATACAGCTTCCGGCGGCGAGCTGGCCGTGGCCGCCCGCGCCGGGATCCCGGGGGAACGGGTCGCGCTGCATGGCAACAACAAGTCCGACGCCGAGATCATCCGTGCGCTGGACATGGGCCTTGGCCGCATCGTGGTGGACAGCCTGGACGAACTGGTCCGTGTGGGCGACATCGCCAACGGACGCGGCGGCCGGGCCAAGGTCATGCTGCGGCTGACGCCCGGAGTCCACGCCCACACGCACGAATTCATCGCCACGGCGCACGAGGACCAGAAGTTCGGCCTCTCCATGGCAGCCGACACCACGGACCAGGCCGGCCTGTCGGCTGCCGAGGAAGCGGTGGCAGCCGCAACCGCCCATCCCGGCATCGAGCTCCTCGGACTGCACTGCCACATCGGCTCCCAAATCTTCGAGCCGGACGGATTCGCCCTGGCTGCCGAAAAGCTGCTCCGCTTCCTGGCCGCCATGCAGGAGAAGTACTCCATCACCCTGCCGGAGCTTGATCTCGGGGGCGGGTACGGCATCGCCTACACGCCGGTGGACACCCCCCGTCCCGCAGCGGAAATCGCGACGGCGATGGCCGCCGTCGTGCGTTCCACCTGCGCGGAGCTGGGCATCGCCTCGCCCCGCATCTCCATCGAACCCGGCCGCGCGATCGTCGGCAGCACCACCTTCACCCTTTATGAGGTGGGCACGCTCAAGACCGTGCGCGTGGACGCCCCGGGAGCCTCCGGAGCAGGTGACGGGGGCAACAACGTTACGTATCCGCGCCGGTATGTTTCAGTGGACGGCGGCATGAGCGATAACGCGCGGCCGGTGCTGTACGACGCGGATTACTCGGCAATTCTGGCCTCACGCACTTCACCGGCGGCTGCGCAGCTGTCCCGCGTGGTGGGCAAACATTGCGAGAGCGGCGACATAGTTGTTAGAGATGTATATCTGCCCGGGGACGTGGCAGCCGGTGATCTGCTTGCTGTACCGGGAACCGGCGCCTACTGCTGGGCCCTCTCGAGCAACTACAACTATCTGGCCCGGCCGGGCGTTGTCGCGGTGCGCGACGGATCTTCCCGGCTGATTGTCCGCGGGGAAACCGAAGAAGACTTGCTGAGCCGCGACATGGGAGCCTGAATGACGGAAATGCGAACGCTGAAAGTAGCCCTGCTGGGCTGTGGCAACGTTGGGGCCCAGGTTGCGCGGATCCTGATTGAGGACGCCGATGCCCTTGCCGCCCGTACCGGGGCCCGCCTGCAGCTCAGCGGGATTGCGGTGCGCAACGTCAACTCCCGCCGCGACGTTGAACTGCCCCAGGAGCTGTTTACCAACGACGCCGAAACCCTGGTCAAGGACGCCGACCTGGTCATCGAGCTGATGGGCGGCATCGAGCCGGCCCGCACGCTGATCCTCTCCGCGCTGCGTAACGGCGCGTGCGTAGTGACCGGCAACAAGGCCCTGCTGGCCCAGGACGGCCCCACCCTCTACGAAGAGGCCGACAAAGCCCACGTCCAGCTCTCCTACGAGGCCGCCGTCGCCGGGGCCATTCCCATCCTGCGCCCCATCCGCGACAGCCTCTCCGGCGACCGGATCACGCGGGTGCTGGGG
>JABFWC010000397.1 GCA_013362385.1 Pseudarthrobacter sp. | reverse complement strand
AGTTCCCTGGCGCGGGCCTTGATGGCGACGGCGACTCCGGCGAGGAGCCCGCCCCCGCCGACTCCCATCAGGACGGTGTCCACGTTGGGTACCTGCTCGAGGATTTCCAGCCCCAGCGTACCCTGGCCTGCAACCACGTCCACGTTGTCGAAGGGGTGGACGAACACCGTGCCCGTCTCGTTGCTGTAGCGCTGGGCTTCGGCGAGTGCTTCATCCACGTTGTGCCCATGCAGGACAACTTCGGCTCCGTGGCTGCGGGTGGCGGCGAGCTTGGGCAGTGCCACGCCCAGCGGCATGTAGATCCGGGCCTTGATGCCGAGGCTCTTCGCGGCGACGGCGACGCCCTGGGCGTGGTTGCCGGCGGAAGCTGCCACCACGCCGCGCTTCTTCTCTTCGGGCGAGAGCCGTGCCATGCGGACGTAGGCCCCGCGCACCTTGAACGAACCGGCACGCTGGAGGTTTTCGCACTTGAAGTAGACGTCCCCGCCCACCATGTTTCCCAGCGCCCGCGATGACTCCACGGGCGTGCGCGCAATAATCCCGTCAAGCAGCTTCTGCGCCTCCAGGACATCGTCCAGCGTGACGGGAAGGGTTTCAAGGATTTTCACGGACTATTCTCCTCTGGGTTCGGCCCCGTTGCCCGGTCGGGAGGCGGTGCGGGCAACGCGGTGTTCAGTTGTGGCGCCGGAGGCCTCGTCATTCCCCGTGCCGGTTAGGGTGGGCGGTTCAACATCCTCGATGGTGTTGTCCGGGCCTACTCCGGCTGTGATCGGCTTTCCGGCAATCACCGGCACTTGTTCATGTTCCCACGTTCTGGCGGCGATGTA
Organism: Pseudarthrobacter sp.; assembly: GCA_013362385.1. Lineage (GTDB taxonomy): Bacteria > Actinomycetota > Actinomycetes > Actinomycetales > Micrococcaceae > Arthrobacter. Next base: position 3,228 of record JABFWC010000397.1, on the reverse strand, counting down.
GCGCACGGCCGAGTTTGCTACGGCCAGGATAGGCACCGAGAACAGAGCACCGGGAATGCCTGCGAGGTAGGAACCGGCGGCCACGGTGAGGATCACCGCGACGGGATGGAGCGAAACAGCCTTGCCCATGACCAGCGGCTGCAGGATGTGGCCCTCAAGCTGCTGGACCAGCAGGACAATTCCCAACATGATCAGCGCGTTGACCGGGCCGTTGGCCACCAGGGCCAGCAACACTGCAACGACGCCGGTGACGAGCGCGCCCACCACCGGGATGAAGGATCCGAGGAAGACCAGGACGCCCAGGGGCAGGGCCAGGGGAACGCCGATGATCGCAGCACCCACACCGATGCCAATAGCGTCCACTGCCGCCACGAACATCTGGATCCGGGCGTAGCTGACCATGGAGGCCCAGCCCTTGCGTCCCGCACCAAACGTCGCGACCCGGGCCCTGCGGGGAAGCAGGCGGACCAGGAAGGCCCAGATCCGGTCCCCCTCAAGGAGGAAGAAGATGAGGATGAACAGCGCCAGGAGCATCCCGGCCGCGAAGTGTCCGGCGGTGCTGCCGAAGGACAGGGCACCGCTGAGGATGCTGCTGCTGTTGTTCTGCAGCGCGTCGCTGGCTTCCTTGACGTACTGGTCGATCTGGGCGGCGGTCAGGTGGAGCGGTCCGGCGGAGAGCCAGTCCTGGACCTGGCGCACACCTTCCAGGGCCTGCGACCAGAGCTCGCCAAAGCCAACGACAAGCTGCCTGCCCACCAGCGCCAGCGCGCCTGCGATCACCCCGATGAAGCCCAGGACGGTCACCGCCACGGACAGCCCGGGCGGCAACCCGCGCCGCTTGAGCCAGGCCGTGACCGGGCTCAGGAGGCCGGCCAGGAGCGCGGCCACCATGACGGGTATGAGCAGGAGGGTGACGTGGCTGAGCAGCCACACCAGGGTTCCGGTCATCAGGAGAATCAGCCCCAGGCGCCAGGACCAGGCCGCGGCAATGCGCACACCATACGGTATGTCCTTGTCCAGTTCACGGTCCGCCAGGGCCCGCAAGGGCACCGCCGGAGCCAGTGTGGAAGATTGGTTTGCCTGCGTAATGCCGTCCTCGTTTGGCCTCATAAGCCAATACTTCCCCAGCATTGCCCTGATGGGAAACTAATGGCCACCCGTGGCGGGCAGGTAATCGATCCCCCATTCCATGCTGAAGCTCGCCCCGGGAGCCAGCCAGCGGAGGCCGTCACCGGAGTTGAGCGCATTGGCCGGCCCGGTCATGGGTTCCACGGCCACGGCGCGGGTCCGGCCGGGATAGACCGTGCTCACGTAAATGTGGACGTACCGGCAGGACTCGTCCTGCCAGAGAACTACCTCGCTGCCGTCCGCAGCAGCCAGCACGTGCCGTGCCCTGCCGCCGTCATACCGGAGGTCAGTGAGGGCAACGTCAATGGCTAGGTCCGCGACCCGCCCGCCCGAACGGAAATCAGCGTCCCCTTCGACGGGCGCCGAACTGCGCGGAATCAGCCGCTCGTCGGCCACAAGCCGGGTGTCGGCCGCGACAGTGAGGACCAGTTCCTCGGCCGGAGTGTCCCCCAGCCGCAGGTAGGGGTGGGCGCCAAGGACGAACGGGGCCGCTGCCGCCGAGTCGTTCGCAAGGGTCTGCCGGACCCGGAGCCCCAGGTCCTCCGTCAGCTGGTAGTCAACCCGGTGCCGGGCGAGGAACGGGTAGCCATGCTGTGGAAAAATCGTCGCTTCCAGCGACACTGAATGCTCCGTCTGGCCAAGCAAAGCGTAGCCGGTGTTACGCAGCAGTCCGTGGCTTGCGTTGTTGCGCGGCACTTCCGTGATGTCCAGCTGCTGCTTCCTGCCGTCCAGGACCCACTGCCCGTCCTCCACCCTGTTCGCCCAGGGGGCGAGGGTAATTCCGGCCCCGCCGGGCGGGATCTCGTCATCACCGTAGGTTTCGGTGAGCAGGACCCCGCGGCGGGTAAAGGACCGGAGCCCGGCGGCGAGTTCCGTGACCACCGCCACGGCATCACCCCGGCGCAGTTCGTACTGGCGCCCGGTAGCGCAGGAGTGTGGACCAGTGGGAGCGGGAAGTTCCATCGAAGACGCTGTCATGGGCCTTACGGTACAACGCACGGCGTCGGCCCTCCAGCACCTTCTGTTACTTTTTGTTGTTAACTATTCATTCTTGATCGTTTGTGGGAAGATTTCCCCATGACAGGGATCACCACTACCAGACTCTCGGACGGCCGCGAGCTGATCTATTTCGACGACGCCGGCACCTCCGCGTCCCGCTCTGCCGACCTCACGACCGACCACCGCGGCCTGCCGCCACGGGGAGAGCCCGGCGAGATCCGCTTTGATGCCTTGACCGGCGAATGGGTCGCCATCGCCGCGCACCGCCAAACCCGCACCCACCTGCCGCCCGCGGACCAGTGCCCGATCTGCCCCACCACTGCCGGGAACGCTACGGAAATCCCTGCCGCGGACTATGACGTCGTCGTCTTCGAAAACCGCTTCCCCTCCCTTGGCCCGGCCCTGGGCCCGGTGCCGGCGGAACCCGACTGGGGAACCAAGGGGCCGGCGTACGGCCGCTGCGAAGTCGTCTCCTTCACCCCGGAGCACACGGGCTCCTTCAGTGGCCTGAGTCCGGAGCGGTCCCGCACGGTGATCGAAGCCTGGGCCCAGCGCACCGCCGCCCTCAGCGCCATGGCAGGCATCAAACAGGTGTTCCCGTTTGAAAACCGCGGCGCGGACATCGGCGTCACCCTGCACCACCCGCACGGACAGATCTATGCCTACCCCTACGTAACGCCGCGCGCCGGCGTCCTGGCTGCTGCGGCCAGGAAGTACTACGACGCCAAGGACGGCCGGGAGACCCTGACCGGCTCCTTGCTGCGCGCTGAACGTGCGGACGGCAGCAGGATGGTCATGGAAGGTGCCCACTTCAGCGCGTACGTCCCTTTCGCGGCCCGCTGGCCCCTTGAGATCCACCTGGTGCCCCACCGGCACGTTCCGGACCTGGCCGCGTTGACCGGCGAGGAGAAGGATGAGCTCGCGCATCTGTACCTGGACCTGCTCAAGCGCGTCGATGCCCTGTACCCCTCCCCCACCCCGTACATCTCCGCTTGGCACCAGGCACCGCTGGATGACGTCTTCAGGCCGGCCGGCTATCTTCACCTGCAGTTGACGTCACCGCGCCGGGCCGCCGATAAGTTGAAGTACCTCGCCGGCTCG
>JABFWC010000132.1 GCA_013362385.1 Pseudarthrobacter sp. | reverse complement strand
GGCCGCGCCGACAGCGTGCTGGGCACCGCCTCCGCCGCCCCCGCTCCGGCTTTCACCCGGGATCCGCTGCAGCAGGACCCCGTCGATGGGGCCGGACTCGAGGCCTGGGTGTCGCAGATGTTCCCCAACGTCCCCCAGGCCGTGGTTGACTCCGAAGCCGGGCTGCTGGCAGCAGGGGAGGTCCGCACCCTGTCCTCACCGGTCCTGGAAACCGGCACCTACATCCTGGCCCTCGCCTGCCGAAGCCAGCGGCGGGTCACCTTCACGGTCCGAACGGAGACGCTCACGCTGGTGGACCTGGGGCTGCGCTGCGGAGTGAGCCGGGAGCAGGTCATCTACCTGTCCACGGACAGTGCGCTGTCTGTCAGGCTGGAGGCCGGCAGCGGCGCAAACTTCGCCTTCCGTGTGCGCCGCCTCTGAACGGGCGGCTGTTCTTCCGGGGCTGCATCCAGGCCTGCTGCGTCAGGCGGCGGCGCAGCCTTCGGGGCAGCGGAGCGTCCCGGGGTTGGAGGCACACTCGGCGCAGTACAGGGTCAGGGTGCGGCAGTCGGGGTTGGAGCAGTTCTCGAACTTGCTGGTGGGCGCGGAGCAGCGGGCGCACTGGCCGATGGTCTTGGCCTCGTCGCTGAACTCCAGGTGCATGCGCTTGTCGAACACGTAAAGCGAGCCCTCCCAGAGCCCCTGGTCCTTGAAGGCTTCGCCGTAGCGCACAATGCCGCCGTCCAGCTGGTAGACCTCCTTGAAGCCGCGGTTGACCATCAGGCTGGACAGCACCTCGCAGCGGATGCCGCCGGTGCAATAGGTGACCACCGGCTTGTCCTTGAGGTCGTCGTACTTTCCTGACTCCAGCTCCTTGATGAAGTCGTGGGTGGTGGCGACGTCGGGGACGACGGCGTCCTTGAAACGTCCGATCCGCGCTTCGAAGGCGTTCCTGCCGTCGAAGAAGACGACGTCCTCGCCGTCCTGTTTCTTGGCGTCCACCAGCTCATGCAGTTCCGCCGGCTTAAGGTGCCTGCCGCCGCCGACCACGCCGTGCTCGTCCACCTTGAGCTCCCCGGGAGCGCCGAAGGAGACGATCTCGTCCCGCACTTTGACGCTGAGCCTCGGAAAGTCCTCCGCGCCGCCGTCGGACCACTTGACGTCGATGTCCCGGAACCCGCGGTATTCGCGCGTGGTCTTGACGTACTGCTTAACCGCGCTGATTTCCCCGCCCACTGTGGCGTTGATGCCGTCCTTGGAGATAAGGATCCGGCCGGTCAGGCCGAGTTTCTCGCACAGGGCGCGCTGCCAGAGCCGCACCGCGTCCGGATCCGCGATGGGGGTAAAGCCGTAAAAGAGCACAATTCGGTTCAAAGCCACGTGTTTAAGGGTACCGGCTGGCATTGGATGGCCCCCGGGCGGAGACTTCGCCCCAGTCCCGGCTGGCCGGCCCGGGACCGGATCACGATTGCATAAGCACTTGTCCGCCCCCTGTTGCTGGCGATCGCGCTGGCATAGTCTCATGCCATGAGTCCGGAAACGATCGCTGAAGACATCACTGGCCTGCTTGAAGTCTGGGTTGCCGGCTGGGCAGGCTGCCGCGGATACCGGACCTCCACAGAGGGCCGCTTTCCCACTGCGTTCCGGGCCGACACCAGCGGCGAATGGGACGTTTTCGCGTCCGAACCAACGGACGCGGAGTTTGCTTTCCTGGCGGCAAGGACGGCCCAGTCGCCCGCCCGCGTACTGACGGTCCTGACCAGCAATCCGGCGAGGTACACCGCCCTGGCGGCCCAGCACGGGCTTAACGTGACCTCCGATACGCAGACGATGATGATCGTTGACATGGAAACCCAGGACGCCGAGGATCCCTGGCTTTCCGATGACGACCTCCGCCTGTACACCTCCGAAGAGGACGGCGTCCACTACGCCGAGGTCCGTTCCGGGGACACCGTGGCCGCCAGCGGCCGGGTCTTCGTCGTGGACGGCACGGCCGTGTTCGACAAGATCATCACGCAGCCCGCCTTCCAGCGCCGGGGCCTTGGCAGTTTCATCATGCGTGCCCTGGCTGCCCAGGCCTTCGGGCACGATGTGCAGGCCGGGCTGCTGCTGGCCTCCAGTGACGGGCAGAAGCTGTACTCGCACCTGGGCTGGAGCACCATCGCCCGGGTCCTCATGCTTTCCGCGTCGCATGAGGGAGCGGACCTCTCGCTGAGCTGAGCCCCGGCCGGGATGTGACCCACGTGCGGAGTTAATCCGCCCGCGAACCATGCCTGCACGCCGGGTACCGGATGAAACAATGGTGGGGTGAATCCCCATGACTCGCTGATTCCCCTGCTGGGCCGCGGCCCGGAGCCGGAACAGCTCCGTCATGTCCGGACCATTCCGGCCCGGGAGGCCGTCCACAAACCCTGGCCGGAGTGGGTACACCCGGACCTGGTGGAGGCCTACGGGTCCCTCGGCATCCGCGAGCCATACGGGCACCAGGTGGATGCTGCGGACATCGCCCATTCCGGGGAGCACGTGGTGATCGCCACCGGAACCGCTTCGGGCAAGTCACTGGCGTACCAGCTGCCGGCGCTTGACGCCATCCACCGCTCGGAGCTGCGGGTCATTGCGGATCCGGGAAAGATCCACGGCGACGGCGCCGTGACACTCTACCTCTCCCCCACCAAGGCGCTGGCCGCCGACCAGCTAAACGCCATCCGCGGCCTGGAGCTGCCCACTGTCCGGGCGGAAACGTATGACGGCGACACCGACCCCGGCTCACGCCGGTGGATCAGGGATCATGCCAACTTCATCCTGGCGAACCCGGACATGCTGCATTTCGGCATCCTCCCCAACCATGCCTGGTGGGCAGGGTTCTTCCGCAGGCTGCGCTTCGTCATTGTGGACGAAGCGCACAGCTACCGCGGCGTTTTCGGGTCGCACGTTGCCAACCTGATGAGGCGCCTGCGCCGCATCTGCGCCTATTACGGCGCGGGAACCTCATTTCCCGAACCGGTCTTCATTGCAGCGTCGGCAACAGCGGCGGAACCGGGTTCCTCCTTCTCCCGCCTCATCGGCGCCCCCGTGAAGGCTGTCTCCGGCGACTGTTCGCCGCACGGCGCCACAACCGTGGCTTTCTGGGAACCGGCGCTGACGGACGTCAAGGGCGAAAACGGTGCCCGGGAACGCCGGACTGCGGTTGCGGAAACCTCCGACCTGCTGGCCAACCTGGTCTCTGCCCGGATCCGCACCATCGCGTTCATCAAGTCCCGGCGCGGGGCCGAAACCATCTCTTCCATCACGAAGCGGCTGCTGGACGAAGTGGATCCGAGCCTGCCGCAGCGGGTGGCCGCCTACCGCTCCGGGTACTTGCCGGAGGAACGCCGGGAAGTTGAGAAGTCCCTGCGTTCGGGCCGCCTCCTGGGGGTGTCCAGCACCTCCGCCCTGGAGCTCGGGATCGACATCTCCGGCCTCGACGCGGTCCTGGTTGCCGGGTGGCCGGGGACGCGGGCATCGCTGTTCCAGCAGATTGGCAGGGCCGGCCGTGCCGGGCAGGATGCAATTGCAGCGTTCGTGGCAAGTGATGACCCGCTGGACACGTTCCTGGTCAACCACCCCGAGGCCATTTTCGATGTGTCGGTGGAGGCGACGGTCTTCGACCCGTCCAATCCGTACGTGCTGGGCCCCCACCTCTGTGCGGCGGCGGCGGAGCTCCCCCTGGGTCCGGCCGAGCTCGACTTGTTTGGCGGCACCGCTGAAATACTCCTGGACCGGCTGGTGGCGCAGGGCTACCTGCGGCGGCGGCCGGCGGGCTGGTTCTGGACGCATTCCCAGAGCGCGGCGGCCATGGTCAACCTGCGGGGCGACGGCGGCGGCCCGGTGAGCATCGTCGATGCCGAAACCGGTTCGCTCCTGGGCACCATGGACTCACCCCAGACGCACTACCAGGCCCACAACGGGGCCGTCTACGTGCATCAGGGCGACACCTACGTGGTGGAGGACCTGAACGAGGACGACCACTGCGTCATGGTGCGCCGGGCCAATCCCGACTACTACACCACGGCGCGTGACGTGACCCAGATCGAGGTG
>JABFWC010000428.1 GCA_013362385.1 Pseudarthrobacter sp. | reverse complement strand
GAGGGGTCCCACCGGCGTTTAACCGCCTTCTGCGGCGCGGGCCGCCCCGGAAGTGCGGCCGCGTTAACGGGCGAGGGCCGTTCCGGACCATCCATGCTGGATGAACCGGAACGGCCCTCGCCGTACTGCCCGCCGTACTGTCGGAGCGCTTAGTCCAAGTAGTCCCGGAGCACCTGTGACCGGGACGGGTGGCGCAGCTTCGACATGGTCTTGGATTCGATCTGGCGGATGCGTTCGCGGGTAACGCCGTAGACCTTGCCGATTTCGTCTAAAGTCTTCGGCTGTCCGTCGGTCAGGCCAAAGCGCATGGCAACAACACCGGCTTCGCGTTCGGACAGGGTGTCCAGCACCGAGTGCAGCTGCTACTGCAGCAGGGTGAAGATCACGGCGTCCGTCGGATCCACAGCCTCCGAGTCCTCGATCAGGTCGCCGAACTCGGAGTCGCCGTCCTCACCCAGCGGGGTGTGCAGCGAGATGGGCTCCCGGCCGTACTTCTGGACCTCGACGACCTTCTCCGGCGTCATGTCCAGTTCCAGCGCCAGTTCCTCGGGCGTGGGTTCGCGGCCCAGGTCCTGCAGCATCTGCCGCTGGACGCGCGCCAGCTTGTTGATGACTTCAACCATGTGCACCGGGATACGGATGGTGCGGGCCTGGTCGGCCATAGCTCGGGTGATCGCCTGGCGGATCCACCACGTGGCGTACGTGGAGAACTTGAAGCCCTTGGTGTAGTCGAACTTCTCCACTGCACGGATCAGGCCCAGGTTGCCTTCCTGGATCAGGTCCAGGAACAGCATGCCGCGGCCCGTGTAGCGCTTGGCCAGTGAAACCACCAGGCGGAGGTTGGCCTCGAGCAGGTGGTTCTTGGCGCGCTTGCCGTCGTGGATGATGAACTCGAGTTCCCGCTTGTACTTCGGGTCCATGGAGCCGTCATCAGCGGCGATCTTCTCTTCGGCGAAGAGCCCGGCTTCGATCCGGAGCGCAAGGTCGACTTCCTGCTCGGCGTTGAGCAGCGCGACCTTACCGATCTGCTTGAGGTAGTCCTTGACGGGGTCGGCCGTGGCGCCGGCGGACATGACCTGCTGGACGGGGGCGTCATCGTCATCGGCGTCCGAGTAGACGAAGCCCTTGCCGCTTCCGGCGGCGGCCTTGGCAGGTTCGTCGTCGGTGTCCGTGTCGGCATCCTCAACGGCGTCGGCCCCTTCGAGCGCGGTCTCGTCGAATTCCTCTTCGACCTCGTCCGCGTCATCCGGGTCGGTGTCACCGGCAGATGCCTTGTTGGCGGCCTCGGCGGCAGCCTTTGCACCGGGCTTGGGCCCGCGTTTCTTGGGCTCGCGCTTGCCGTCCGCTGCAGCCTTGGTGGCTGCCCGCTTTGCGGGGGCCGCAGCCTGCTTGTCCTCGGTGGACAGTTCGTCCTGGGCGGCGGGGTCCTTCTTCGTGGAAGACGGGGTCACAGAAAACCTTTCTAGCGGTGGTCTGTGGAATCACCATGCGGGCAACACCACTATGACCCTGTCAAGTCCGTGATGGAAACCAAGGGCCACCACGGCCGACAGAGTCACTTAAGACAACTGCCGGAGCGGCTGTAATGTTCCCCAGCGGGACGCATTACCGGCACTCGATACACGGACCCAACCGGGTCTCGGCATCCATTGTCTCATGATTTGGCCGGGAACGGGCCTCCCCTGCCGCCGTCCATTACAGGAGACGGCCATCCCCGGCCAGGTCGCCCCGCCGGCGACTTCCCGGCCGGTTTCCTTAGCCCCGCGGCGCCGGCTCGTCCCGGATTGACTGCCAGGCCGCCTCCTTCCGTTTCGCCCAGCCGCAGATGCCGCCACGGGCCACCAGTTCCAGCAGCAGTTCCGCAAGCCGGTACTGCGGGTCGAGCTCCAGGGCCTGCTCCAGGTAGGCGGCCGCGTAAGAGCCCCTGCCGCGGCACCAGGAAATCCAGCCCCGGCCGGTGAGCGCGGCCGCGGCCGGCTGCCCGCCGAGGGCAGCAAGCTGCTCGAAAACACGGTCCAGTTTGTCAAGGCAGGACCAGTCGGGCAGCTGCGGCGCAACCCCCATCAGGATCTCACCCCAGCCGGGGACGGCTTCGCCGCCGGGGCTGCCTTCCTTGTGTAGGCGCATGGCCCTGCCGGAGGCACCTGTCCGGATCCGCCCGCCGGAGGGAGGATCCGCGGCCGGCCCCGGCAGCCGAAGCACCGGCGGCCCGGCAACGGCCTCCCCGAGGGTTCCGCCCTGAGTCGTGCGTGGCCTGAGCCCTGGTGCGCCGGATGATTCTGTGACGGTGCCGAAGTCTTCCGCACCTGCCTCGGCGGCCCGCCTGCCCGCCGCCGCCATGATGAGGACAGCGTCCCGCCAGCCGGTGTACAGCAGCGTGGCCCGCAGGAAAGCGTCGCGCTCCACCTCCGGCAACCAGGGTTGGGTTTCGGGCATCCGGAGCAGGGCTTCCCAGCAGTCCAGCACGGCATGAAACTGCACCCTGTCGGCCGTCCGGCTACCCAGTTTTTCCGCCCATGCAGCCTCCTCCCCCCGCACCGCTGCCAGGTGGAGGGACGAAACGGCAGGGGCCGGGACACTGCTGTTCCGGGGCGCCGGACCAACGCTGCTGCCCCGGTAAACCATCTCGGTGTTCAGCCTGCTGTCGCGGATCTGCTGCACGGGCCTGCCGGGAAAGGGGCAACAGGACGGCTCGGTGCAGAAGGCGTCCCGCCAGTATTGGTCGCCGACATACCAGGCTTCGCGCACCGGCATCCCCGCCTGGTCAAGGACAGACCGCACCTGCGCCAGCAGCGGCCGGTAGGCGGGGGGCACGGCCGTGCCGGAATCGCCGCCGAAGATGGCCAGCAGCGAGCCGTCTGCTTCCCCGTCTGACTCAAGATAGCGGCGGACGGCCCTCGCATAGGCGCAGGGATCTGCCCCTGCCTGCGGTCCGGGCAGGTCGAGGCGAAGCGTTGCCCCGAGCGTGGTCCCGTGCAGCGTCATGGCCACCAGGCTGGATTCCGGCCAGTAACCCAGGCTGTGGGGGATAAAGCCGAGGATGTCCTCCGGCCCATGGATTGTCAATCGTTCAGGAGCTGTCATGGCTCCAGCTTCCGCGGGCGTGGGCGCCACGGGCAGCCGGCAATCCGCGTATGTGGGAAACGGGCACCGGTGGAGGAGCAGTGCCCGGCGTTTCAGGCGCTGCTTCGGTCGTCGCTGGGTGCCGCTTCGCGGCGGCGGGCGAGGTTCTCACGTCGCTGGCGCGCCAGGGCGGCCCGAAGCGGCGGCACGACGATCCCCTGCGCGGCCATTTCCCGGCGCACCTTCCGCCGGGTGGCGAGGATCGCAAAAGCACCGGCGCCGAGGACCAGGAACTGGACGCTGAGCGCAAGGCGGAAGGGCTCCAGTCCGTACAGGTTGCCGTGGGAGAACCCGGTGGCGTAGAGGACATCCAGCACCAGCCCAATCAGGAAGATCGAGACGAGGGCCGCGATGAAGCCGCCCACATTCACGATGCCGGTGGCCGTGCCGATCCGGTGCGCCGGGTTGAAGGTCCGCGCAAAGTCGAACCCGATCATGGACCCGGGCCCGCCGACGGCGAGCACCACCACGAGGCCGGCCAGCAGCCACAGCGGAGCGCGCCCGGGCAGCAGCAGGACTGCCGCCCACGCCGCAGCAGTGGCACCGGCGATCAGCAGCACCATGGTGGAACGGCGCAGCGGGTGGCGGGAGACGAAACGGCCGATGAACGGGCCCACGGCCATAGCCGCAGCCACGTACAGTGCCATCAGGGCCGCGACCGTTCCGGCGTCCAGGCCCTGGCCGGAAATCAGGAACGGGTAGCCCCAGGTCATCGCGAACACGGTTCCGCTGAACTGGATGGTGAAGTGGCTCCACATTCCCAGCCGGGTTCCGGGCTGGCGCCAGGCCCGGGCCAGCGAGGCACCCGTGGCCCGAAGCCCCTGCCGGGCATGCGGGCGTTCGGCGCCCGCCGGGACGTCCTGCAGGAGCAGTGCTACCAGCACGACGGCGAGCGCTGACATTCCGGCAAGCATCAGGAACGCTGAAGTCCAGCCGGAGGTGTGCAGGACCA
>JABFWC010000170.1 GCA_013362385.1 Pseudarthrobacter sp. | reverse complement strand
CCGCTACGCCGTCACTAGCGGCACCATCACCCTCGACGGCGAAGATGTCCTGGCGATGAGCGTTGACGAGCGGGCCCGCGCCGGTGTCTTCCTCGCCATGCAGTACCCGGTGGAGGTTCCCGGCGTCACCATGACCAACTTCCTGCGCACCGCAAAGACCGCAATTGACGGCGAAGCACCCAAGCTGCGTACCTGGACCAAGGACGTCAAGGATGCCATGGAGCAGCTGCGCATCGACGCCGACTTCGCCCAGCGCAACGTCAACGAAGGTTTCTCCGGCGGTGAGAAGAAGCGGGTGGAGATCCTCCAGTTGGAGCTCTTCAAGCCCAAGTTCGCGGTGCTGGACGAGACCGACTCCGGACTGGACGTCGATGCGCTCAAGATCGTCTCCGAGGGGGTCAATCGTGCGCACGCCGAAGGCAACATGGGCACGCTGCTCATCACGCACTACACGCGCATCCTGCGCTACATCAAGCCTGACTTCGTGCACGTGTTCGTTGACGGCCAGGTTGTTGAGGAGGGCGGCCCCGAACTGGCCGACCGCCTCGAAGAAGAAGGCTACGACCGTTACGCCAAGGGCGCCGGTTCAGCCACCGTCGCGGCTCCCGCCGCAGCACAGGCCTAGTAAGGACTTATCTGTCATGACCGAAATCACGCCGGGCCGCACGGCCCTGGAGGACGTCGAAGAGGCGCTCAAGGACGTCATCGACCCTGAGCTTGGCGTCAACGTCGTGGACCTCGGGCTGCTCTACGGCCTGAAGTACTCCGACGAGGACGGCGCGCTGCTGATCGACATGACCCTCACCACCGCCGCCTGCCCGCTCACCGACGTGCTTGAGGAGCAGGTGGGCAAGGCCCTGGACGGCGTCGTGGACGACTGGCGCCTGAACTGGGTCTGGATGCCGCCATGGGGTCCGGAGCGCATCACCGATGACGGCAAGGACCAGATGCGGGCCCTCGGGTTCAACATCTGAGTCTCCACGCCCTGGAGTACGACGACGGCCGGTTGCCTTTCCTATGAAAGGCAACCGGCCGTCGTCGTCCCCTCATCCATTGCTCCGTAACTGCCGTTATGCCGCCGCGTCCAAAAGGGCAGTTACGGAGCAGTCGATGGGGTGAAGGGGGTTAGAGAGTCGCGGCGGAGAAGGTGTCGCACTGCTTGATGTCGCCGGACTGGTAGCCGCGCAGGAACCAGCGCTGGCGTTCCTCGCTGGAGCCGTGGGTCCAGCCCTCGGGTGAGACCCGGCCCGTCGCTGCCTTTTGGATCCGGTCATCGCCAACTGACGCGGCTGCGGACAGGGCATCGCTGATGTCCTGCTGCTTGAGTGGTTCAAGGTACGGCTGGCCCGTTTTCGGGTCCGGCGTCGTGGAAGCGTACTTGGCCCACAGGCCCGCGTAGCAGTCCGCCTGCAGTTCGGTCCGGACCGAGCCCGACTCCGGACCCTGCGGATCCTGCTGGGCCCGGTTCAGGTCGCCCAGCAGGTTCTGGACGTGGTGTCCGAACTCGTGGGCCACCACGTATTCCTGCGCCAGGGGCCCGCCGGAGGAACCGAACCGGTCCACGAGTTCCTGGAAGAAGCCAGGATCGAAGTAGGCGGTGGTGTCCGTGGGGCAGTAGAAGGGGCCCACCTCGGAGGTCGCGGCGCCGCAGCCGGTGTTGGTGCCGCCGCTGAAGATCACGGCTTCCGGCCGGGGGTACTGCACGTTGTACTGCTTGAGGTATCCGGGCCAGAACGCATTAAGGCTGTTGACCGTTCCGGTGATCCGGCAATCGAGCCGGGCATCCGCGTCCGAGCCCGTGCTGCAGGCCGGCGCCGTCCCCTGGGACTGTCCGGTGCCCCCGCCCTCGGTCAGGCCGCCGAGCATGTTCGGATTGATGCCCAGCAGCAGCGCAACGAGCAGCACCAGGCCGCCGCCGATCCCGCCGCCCACCTTCACTCCCCGGCCCATGCCGCGCCGGTCCTGGACCTGTGACGGATCCAGCTGCACGTTGTCATTGAAACTCATAAGGTCACAATACCCACGGGCCCGCGGCTCAATCCGCGGCCGGCCGGTAAAGTTGGTGCGTGCCTTTCCTGAACAGAATCCAGCGCTGGGCGGAACAGCGGCCGCACGACACCGCCGTCGTGATTGCCGGCCGCCGCCTCGAGTGGGCCGCGCTGCGGGACCAGGCTGCAGCCAGGGTTGCGGAGACGAAATCCGTCACCACGCTCTGCGAGGCCAACTCCGTGGACTTTGCCGTGGCCTTTGCTGCCGCCGTGGCGGGCGGACGCCAGTGCGCGGTCCTGGACCCCGCCTGGCCGCCGGCCCTGCAGGAGGACATCGGCCGGCGCGTAGAGGCGTGCGCTGAAGCGGCGCCCGTATCCCCGGACGACGCCTTGGCCGACGGTGCGCCGGAGGCCAGCTTCCTCATCGGCCTTACGTCCGGAACCACCTCCGTGCCCAAAGCCTTCACCCGGTCCCGCCGGTCCTGGCAACAGTCGTTTGACGCCTCGATCCAGTTCTTTGGCCTCCGGCAGGATGACGTCACCCTCGCCCCGGGGCCGCTCGCGGCCAGCCTCAACCTCTACGCCCTGGCCGAATGCCTGTACGCCGGCTCCGAGTTCCAGGCGCTGGAGAGCTTCGACGTCGGTGACGTCCACGCCGCGATCACCCACGACCGGGTGACCCGGCTGGTCCTGGTTCCCACCATGCTGCGGATGCTCAGCGAGCGGGGCATGACCGGATGCGTTGACGCCTCCGGCATCCGCACGATCATCTGCGCGGGATCAAAGCTTGATGCGCGCACCCTGGAGGCCGCGCGGCGGTGGGCCCCGAAGGCCACAATTTACGAGTACTACGGCGCCTCGGAGCTCAGCTTCGTCTCCGGCACGGGACTTGCAGCCGGCCAGTTGGCAGCGGGCGGAACCGGCATCGGGCGTCCATTCCCCGGCGTCGATGTCAGGATCCTGGACGACGCCGGCGTCGAGATGCCCGAGGGCGCGTACGGCAACATCTGCGTCCGCAGCGGAATGGTCAGCAACGGCTACCTGTGGGGGGACGACGGCGAGGCACTGCGGTCCTTCGACGGCTGGTTCACGGTGGGGGACCAGGGCTACCTGGAGGCAGGCGAGCTGCACATCCTGGGCCGGCGTGCCGACATGATCCTCACCGCGGGCAGGAACGTCTATCCGCACGAGGTGGAACTGGCCCTGGCCGCCGTTCCCGGAGTGGGGGCGGCGGTCGCGGCCGGAATGCCGGACGACCTTCGCGGCCAGCGGGTGGTGGCGGGTGTGGTTCCCTCCCAGGGCGGAATCACCGCCACCCAGCTGCGCGCGGGCCTGGAGAACATCCTGGCCCGGGAGAAGCGGCCGCTGCAGTATTTCCTCCTCTCGGAGCTACCCGTCACGGACCGCGGCAAGGTCAGCCGGAACCTGCTGCTGGACTGGATCGGCTCCCGTGATCCGAGGGTGCGCGCCCTTGGCAGCTGAACTCCTTTCCCCCGAACGCCAGCCGGTCATCATCGCCGCCCTGCGCACCCCGGTCTGCCGCACGAACGGGGCTTTACGGGCGCTGCGGGCCCACGAACTCCTGGCCCCGGTACTGCGCGGGCTCATCGACGGCCTCGGCCTGGATCCTGCATCCGTCGAGGACGTCGTGGTCGGCAACGCCGTGGGCGGTGGCGGGAACATGGCCCGGCTGGCCCTGCTGGAGGCCGGACTTCCGGTCAGCGTGCCGGGACTGACAGTTGACCGGCAGTGCGGTTCAGGGCTGGATGCCATCGTGCTGGCCGCGCGGCTGGTGGCGGCGGGCGGCAGCCCGCTATACCTGGCAGGCGGAGTGGAGAGCACCAGCACTGCGCCCCTGCGCGCCCACCGGAAGGACGACGGCGGCCCGGAGTTCTACAGCCGGGCCCAGTTCGTGCCGGACAGCTACGGCGATCCGGACATGGGCGTGGCAGCGGAGACGGTGGCGCGCGAATATGGCGTCGGCCGGGACCGGCAGGACGCGTTCGCCCTGGCGAGCCACCGGAAAGCCCTTGCCGCTGCCTCGGCCGGTCTGTTCGAGAATGAACTGGTGCCCCTGGCCGTTGGCAGCGGACCGGTGGCT
>JABFWC010000281.1 GCA_013362385.1 Pseudarthrobacter sp. | reverse complement strand
GGCACACCCCACGTGCTTGAACTGCCGGGTGAGAGCGACGATGACTATGACGCGCGGCGGGACCGGATCTGGGACGAGGTGGACGACCGCAAGCGCGCAGCCGGTGTGCTTGGAAAGGGATTCCGGGACTGGCCCGAGGATGTTCGCAGGGATCTTGAGCGGGGCTGGGAGCAGTTCCTTGACCCGGCAACCTACGGCAGGTGGGACACCGTGCAGGCAACCGCGCATGTCCTGCGCGCCGAAGATGTCATCGACGCGGTGCGGCTGGACCCGCTCTAGGGTGTGCCGCTCGGTTCCGGGCCGGCTTCGGTGAACCTCCGGTTCACGCCCCGAGCCGGTCCGCCAGTTCGGTGATGCTCGACGCTACGAGGTCCCAGCCGCCCTCAGGAACCAGGTCCGCGACCTGGCCCGGACCGTGTTCGGTGGGGCGGACCACGAACGCCGTGGCCAGGCCGGACTCCCGGGCCGCCCGCAGATCGCTGTTGTGGGCGGCCGCGAGCATCACCTCTCCCGGGTCGAGGTCAAGGAAAGCTGCTGTCCGGAGGTACGCCTCGGGCAGCGGCTTGTAGGTGCGCGTCATGTCCGAACCGATGACCACATCCCACGGCAGGCCGGCGTTCCTGGCCATGTCCACCAGCAGTGAGGTGTTGCCGTTGGAAAGCGGCCCCACGACGTAGTGGCGGCGGATCCGAGCCAGACCGTCCACGCTGTCCGGCCACGGAGGCAGCCGGTGCCAGGATTTGTTCAGCTCTTTCAGGGCCTCCATGGAAACCCGGTCCGGATCGATGCCGTGATGGCGGAGTGCCTGGTCAAGGTTTTCGCGGTGGAGTGTGTCCAGCTTGGTGAAACTGCGCCGTCCGGAGCGGATGGCGTTCATGGCCGGCTGGTAAAGGGCCCGCCAGTCGTCGGCGAACGCCTCGGCGTCGAACGTCCGAGCGTGTGCCGTGGCGAAGGCCGCTACCTCCCGTGCAACGCCGGTGCGCCAGTCCACCACGGTCCCGAAGGTGTCGAAGAGGACGGCGCGCACCGGCTGTCCGGTGGAGGGTGAGCGGTACTGCTGGAACCCCATGAGCTGTCTCCTTCCTGGCTGCCCTGACGGATAGTCTGGCAGCATGCGCACTGATTTCAGTCCCACGACGACGTCCGCCCGCGATTTCTACCGGCTGCTGACCGCAGTGGTGGTGCCACGGCCCATCGCCTGGGTTTCGAGCGTCTCTCCGGAGGGCGTCGACAACCTGGCGCCGCACTCCTTCTTCACCGTCGCTTCAACCAATCCGCCCATCGTGCAGTTCACGTCAGTGGGCGAGAAGGACTCGCTGCGCAACATCACCGCGTCCGGAGAATTTGTGGTTAACCTTGCCCCGGCCGCGCTTCTGGAGGAAGTCAACGCCACCGGAACGAATTTCCCGCCGCAGGTCAGCGAGTTTGATGCGTCCGGCCTGACCCGTGAGCCGAGCCTGACAGTGTCCGCGCCGCGCGTCAAGGAATCACCGGCGGTGCTCGAATGCCGCCTCCACTCAGTGCTGCCGATAGGGGACTCCACCCTGGTCTTCGGCGACGTCACGCATGCCGCCGTCAGCGATGCGGTACTCGACGGCAGCCACCCGCGGATCGACCTGCTGGAGCCGCTGACGCGGCTGGGGCTGGATGAGTGGGCCACCCTCGGCGAAATCCAGGACCTCGCCCGGATCCGGCTCAAGGACTGGCCGGGCGATTTCCGGCCCAAGGCGTAGGGTCCGTCAACCCGGTTGGCAAAGGGAAAAGGGACGCCCGGCATGGACGTCCCTTTTCCCTTCAGCCTGGGCTTAGCCGATCCCGAGCTGGACGAACACGAACCAGACGAGGAGCGGCACCACGCCGATCATCGCGATGGCCCACAACAGCAGTGCCCGGAAAAACATCCGCTCGTCCTTGGGCTGGGCGCTGGCCATCAGCAGGGCGCCGCTGGTGGACATGGGGCTCACGTCAACCACCGAGGAGCTGATGGCGATGGCGGTTATGACGCCCACTGGGGTCAGTAGGGGGTCCATGGCTATCGAATGGACAACGGGGCTGATTACACCCAGGGTTCCGGTGGTGGAGGCGAAGGCCGACACGATGGCCACCACATAGCTGGCAATCAGCGCCGCGAGGGAACTGTTGCCCAGGCCCGCGATGCCTTCCTGGAGTTCCTTCAGCGCACCCATTTTCTCCAGCATGCCCACGTAGGTCACGATGCCGGTCACCAGGATGATCGCCGACCACGGCATGCTCTCCACCGCCGGCTTCTGCACGTTGGAGTCCAGGACGATCAGTACCGCCGCAATCACCAGCGAGGCAACTCCCACGTCAAGTCCCAGGACGGTGGTCAGCACGAGCAGGGAGGCGATGCCCGCCAGCGTGAGGATGCGCATGGGGGTTGCGGCCACCTTCTCGGGGCGGGTCCTGGTTCCGGTGGTCACCGAGGTCTGAGCCGGTGCGGTGAGCACGGCCGTTCCGCCGCCGCCGGGGCCTGAAACGCTGCTGCCTCCGGGTGCGTCAACGCCGCCGTCGTTCTTAATGGCATTGCCGGCGTCCGCGTGATCTGCGTCCGCCTTGGCGGCCCGGCGCTTCATGATGGCCTGCACCAGGATGTAGGCGACCGCGGCGAGGACGGCATTGAAGATGAAGCAGTACGCGTAGAGCTTGAATGAATCGTCTCCGGCGCCGGCGCCTTCCAGCATCTTGTTGGCGAGGACGCCGAAGGGGTTGACGGGAGAGAAAGCGCCGGCGTTGGCGCCCTGGACGATGACCAGGCCCATGGCCAGTGTGCTGATGCCGAACCGCATGCCCAGCGCCAGGCCCACCGGGGCGACGATGGCGATGGCGGCGGGCGTGAAGGCGCCGGCGGAAGCCAGCGCTGCCGTCAGCAGGAACATCAGGATGGGGACCAGGATTTTCCGGTCTCCGGCGAGCCGTTCAGCCCAATAGGCCAGCAGGTCTATGGTGCCGTTGATCCGCACGATGGCGAACAGCAGGGTAGCGCCGACCAGGATGAAGAAAAGGCCGGCGGGGAATTGTCCGATGACGTCCTTGATGGACATGCCGGCCAGGAGGGTGCCCACGCCGAATGCGGCGACGGTGGCCAGCAGCCCGGCGTTGATCTTGGTGAAGGAACCGACGGCGAAGGCCGCCACCAGCACCAGGAACGCGATGAGTGAGAGCGACATGGTGCCAACCGCCTACACGTTTGCCGGGGCGAGGACGCCGGCGCCGGAGAGCAGGCTGCCCGCGCCGGTGATGGCGGGCTGGTGGCCAAGCGCCTTGAGGATCTCGTACGTGGTGGCCGTGGCCGCCGTGATGACCGGGAGTCCCAGCTCGTCCTCCACCGCCTGGACCGCGGCGAGCGAGGGCATCTGGACGCAGGCGGACAGGACGACGGCGTCCGCGCCCTCGCGCTGCAGGCTGCGGGCCAGTGCGGGCAGGTTCTGCGGGTCAAGGCAGCCGACTTCAAGGTTGTCCGCTACTTCGAGGCTGATGGCGTCCAGCACTGTGATGCCAGACCCCTCGATGTAGTCCACCACCATCTTGGTCAGCGGCTTCATGTAAGGGGTGATCATGGCCACCTTGCGTGCGCCGATCTCCTGCAGGGTGCGGACCAAGGCTCCGGCGCTGCTGGTCACCGCCGCCGGGTGACCGTTGGCGGCAGCGGCGTCCGCGATGACCTTCTCGGAACCTTCGTGGGCTTCGGGGCCTTGGGCCATGACGGCGACGAGGCAGGCGTAAGCGATGACGTCCACGTCGGCGTCGGAAACTGCTTCGGCGCACTGGGCTGCCTTGCCTACCATGCCCAGCAGTTCTTCCTTGGTGACCTTCTTCATGCCGGCGCGGGCGGAGTGGAAGGTGTATTTGTGGCCGGTTGCCTCTGCCTGGCGCCGGAACAGCTCCGGCAGTTCGGTCTCCATGGTGGTGTTGGAGCTGGGGACGATCAGTCCCACGCGGCTCATCCCCTGGCGCTTGGGCTCGGGGGCGGTTTCACAGGTTGCTGCGGGGGTGCTCATGGATTCTCCACGTCTTTGTGATCGGGATCTTCGGGATAAACCCATAAAGTGGGTTCTGGTCCCATCATGTGGGTCGT
>JABFWC010000433.1 GCA_013362385.1 Pseudarthrobacter sp. | reverse complement strand
GCTTCGCCGTCGCGGTCATCCTGCTCTTCCTGATGTCCGCGCGCTCCACCCTGGTCACGGCGGTATCGATCCCGTTGTCCCTGCTGATTACGTTCATCGGCCTGTCCGCCACCGGTTACTCGCTGAATATCCTCACCCTCGGCGCGCTCACCATTGCCATCGGCCGCGTCGTGGACGACTCCATCGTGGTCATCGAGAACATCAAGCGGCACCTCAGCTACGGCGAGGAGAAATCGGCGGCCATCCTGACGGCCATCCGCGAGGTCGCCGGGGCCATTACGGCCTCGACCCTGACCACCGTTGCCGTCTTCCTGCCGATCGCGTTCGTGGGCGAACTCGCCGGCGAACTGTTCCGGCCCTTCGCCCTGACCGTCACCATGGCGCTGCTGGCATCCCTGCTGGTGTCGCTGACCATCGTTCCTGTACTGGCGTACTGGTTCCTCAAGAACCCTGGCGCAGTCCCCGGCGGGCTGCCGGCAGGCTCGCCCGAAGGCCGCCGCATCGCCGACGAGGCGAGGGCGCGGGCCCACGACGCCGAACAGCGCAGCCGGCTGCAACGCGGCTACCTCCCCATCCTGCGGACTACGCAGAAACACCCCGTCATCACCTTGCTGGCGGCAGTCCTGGTGCTGGGGGCCACCGGCGCCATGACACCGCTGCTGGCCACGAACCTTCTGGGGAACTCCGGCCAGAACAGCATGACGGTGCGCCAGGTGCTGCCCGCGGGCACCAGCCTGGCCGACACCAGCGCGGCGGCTATCCGCCTGGAGGAAGTCCTGCGCCGCATCGACGGCATCAAGGACGTCCAGGTGACCTCCGGAAACGCCCAGGCAGGCTTTGCCGCGCTCACCTCCACCGGGTCCTCCAACTCCACGTTCACCGTGGTGACGGATGAGAAGGCAAACCAGGAACGCCTGCAGGACACCGTACGCTCGGAGCTTGCCAACGTCCCTGACGCAGGAAAGATCTCCGTGGGCACGCAGCAGGGCGGCTTTGGCACCTCCTCCACGGTGGACATCACACTGAAGGCGGCCACCAGCGCGGAACTTCAGGCAGCAAGCGAAACCATGGTCACGGCCATGACCGGCGTGCCCGGCACCAGCGAGGTGGCCACCAACCTGGCTGCCAGCAACCCGGTGGTCCAGGTCAAGGTCGACAGGGCCAAGGCTGTGGCCGCAGGCCTGAACGAGGAGCAGGTGGCAGGTGTCCTGGCCTCCACCATCAGCCCGATTCCAGCCGGCACGGTCCGAATCGACACCAACGACTTCCCGGTCCGGATCGGCCAAGGCACCAAGTTCACCAGCATCGACGCCGTGCGCAACATCCCGCTGCCGGCGGGTGGCCGGCCGGTCACGCTGGGAAGCATCGCCACCGTGGAACAGGTGGACGTGCCCGTTTCCATCACCGCCAGCAACGGCCAGCGCACCGCCAAGGTGTCGGTAACGCCGTCGGGCGCCAACCTGGGCGCGGTCAGCAGCGAAGTCCAAAAACGCCTGGCCGGCGTCCAGCTGCCGCCTGGCGTCACTGCCGAACTGGGCGGCGCCACCACCCAGCAGGCGGAGTCCTTCCGGCAGCTGGGCCTGGCCCTGCTTGCAGCCATCGCCATCGTGTACGTGATCATGGTGGCCACCTTCAAGTCCCTGGTCCAGCCCCTGATCCTGCTGGTCTCGGTTCCGTTCGCGGCCACCGGCGCAGTGGGCCTGCTGCTGCTCACCGGCGTACCCCTGGGCCTTCCGTCGCTTATCGGCATGCTGATGCTGGTAGGGATCGTGGTCACCAACGCCATTGTGCTGATCGACCTCATCAACCAGTACCGGACGCCGCGCGGCGGCCGGCCGGGCATGACGGTGGCCGATGCCATCACCCACGGGGCCCGGCAGCGCCTGCGTCCGATCCTCATGACCGCCCTGGCCACGGTGTTCGCCCTGACCCCCATGGCGCTGGGCCTCACGGGCGGCGGCGGATTCATTTCGCAGCCGCTGGCGGTGGTGGTGATCGGTGGCCTGGTGTCCTCCACCGCCCTGACCCTGATCCTGGTTCCGGTGCTGTACCGGCTCGTGGAGGGCCGGCGCGAAAAGAAGGCGCTGCTCCGGGACATGCAGGCCCGGCCGGAGTTCGGACCGGCCGGCGACGTCGACGCGGAGTTCCGGGACTGGACCACCGGCCAGGTCCCGAAAGTCAGCGGCCGGCGTGCCGCCCCCGGCGGGGCCGGGTAAAAACAGCGGAATAATCCTGGCCCAGCTGCGTTGTATCCGGCGATAGATGCAAATGCATCTAAATTGGTCTACACTGGAGCCAAGCCCAGCAAGTCCAGGAACGGAAAGAGGCACATCATGCAGATCGGTGTTTTCAGCGTCAGCGACATCACCACGGACCCCACCACGGGCCGGACCCCCACCGAGCACGAACGCATCAAGGCCTCGGTGGCCATCGCCAAAAAGGTCGAGGAAATCGGCATGGACGTCTACGCGCTGGGCGAGCACCACAACCGCCCCTTCTTCTCCTCCTCCCCCACCACCACCCTCGCCTACATCGCCGCCCAGACCGAGCGCATCATCTTGTCCACGGCCACCACGCTGATCACCACGAACGACCCGGTCAAGATCGCCGAGGACTTCGCAATGCTCCAGCACCTGGCGGACGGGCGCGTCGATCTGGTCCTGGGCCGCGGCAACACCGCCCCCGTGTACCCGTGGTTCGGCAAGAACATCCAGGACGGTGTGGAACTGGCCATCGAGAACTACAGCCTCCTGCGCAAGCTGTGGGACGAGGACACCGTGAACTGGTCCGGCAAATTCCGCACGCCGCTGCAGAACTTCACCTCGACGCCGCGCCCGCTCGACGGCGTTGCCCCCTTCGTCTGGCACGGCTCCATCCGCACTCCGCAGATCGCCGAAGTCGCCGCCTACTTCGGTGACGGATTCTTCGCCAACAACATCTTCTGGCCCAAGGAGCACTACCAGCAGCTGATCGGTCTCTACCGCGAGCGCTATGAGCACTACGGTCACGGCAAGGCGGACCAGGCGATCGTGGGGCTCGGCGGCCAGTTCTTCATGCGGAAGAACTCGCAGGACGCCGTGAAGGAGTTCCGCCCCTACTTCGACAACGCCCCCGTCTACGGCCACGGCCCGTCGTTGGAGGACTTCACCTCCCAGACCCCGCTCACCGTGGGCAGCCCGCAGGAAGTCATCGAAAAGACGCTAACCTTCCGTGAGTACTTCGGCGACTACCAGCGGCAGCTGTTCCTGATCGACCACGCCGGCCTGCCGCTGAAGACCGTCCTGGAACAGCTGGACCTCTTCGGCGAGGAAGTCCTGCCGGTCCTGCGCAAGGAATACGCCGCCCTCAAGCCGGCCCACGTTCCCGAGCCGCCCACCCACGCCGGCCGCGTGGCTGCCCTGCTGGAATTGCAGGACGCCGAAAAAGCCGGCTCGGAGGCGTGATGGCCGCCGGAGGATCGCAGTCGCCAGTCCGGCTCGCCGCCGAGACTTGGGAATCGCTGTTCCGGACGCAGGTTGCCGTGATGCGCAAGCTGCAGTCCGGGCCGGCCTTCCGGAAGCTGGCCGTCAACGAGTACGACGTGCTGTTCACCCTCTCCCGCTGCCCGTCCGGCTGGCTCCGGCTCAACGAGCTCAACGATAACGTCCTGTTGAGCCAGTCCAGCCTGAGCCGGCTGGTGGAGCGGCTGGAAAAGCGGGGCCTCGTAGCCCGGATGCCGGCCCCCGAGGACGGACGCGGAGTGCGGCTGTTGCTGACGGAGGAAGGCCGGGAACTCCAAAAGGAAATCGGCCGTGAGCACGTGCGGGACATCTCCGCCCTGGTGACTCCCGCCCTGACGCCGGCCGAGCAAAAGGAACTCATGCGGCTGACCGACAAGCTGCGGAACTCGCTCGGTTCGGCGCCCCGGAAGCGCTAGCCCAGCTGCACCAGCCGGGCGGGATCCTCTTCGGGAAGGTCGCCGTTCACCGCAGCTGTCACGCGCAGCTGGTTCAGGGTGAGGCTGCCTCCCACCGTGGAGAGGAAGGCCGTGTCCGAGGAGTCCCGGCCGGCGGTAATGCGCAGCATCGACCCACGCGGGGCAAGTCCCGTGGGGTCGATGACGTGCCAGGC
>JABFWC010000206.1 GCA_013362385.1 Pseudarthrobacter sp. | reverse complement strand
CAGTTCGGCGGCCACGGCATCGGCTCCACCATGCACCAGGACCCGCATGTGCCCAACATGGGCCGCCCCGGCAGGGGCTTCAAGCTCCGGCCGGGCCTGCTGCTGGCGCTGGAGCCATGGATCATGCAGGACACGGCGGAGCTTGTGACGGACGACGACGGGTGGACGCTTCGGAGCGCCACCGGCTGCAGGACGGCGCACAGCGAGCATACGGTCGCCATCACTGCCGACGGCGCCGAGATCCTGACCCTGCCGAGCCGGTAGCTACTCCGTCCCGGCCACCGCGCTGCGCCGCTCCAGGAGCAGTGTGTCCTGCCAGTGCCCGGCTTTCGGGCCCTGGCTGATCCGCGCGATCCGTTCCCGCGTTCCCACCACCCGGAACCCGAGCTTCCGGTGCAGCGCCAGGCTGGCCGCGTTTTCGGGGAAGATGCTGGACTGGATGGTCCAGAGCCCCGCGGCTTCGGTGGATTCGATCAGGGCGGCCAGCAGGAGCCTGCCCACGCCGCGGCCCTGGGTTTCCGAGTCCACGTAGATCGAGTGTTCGACGACGCCCCGGTACACCTCCCGTGACGAGACACGGGACACCGCGGCCCATCCCACCACCCGGCCACCGTCCTCGGCGATGAGCCGGTGCTCGCGCAACCGCACGCCGTCGAACGCTTCCCAGGTGGGCGGCTCACTCTCGAAGGTGGCCTCCCCCGTGGCGATGCCGGCGGCGTAGATGGCGTGGACGGCGTCCCAGTCTTTCGGGCACATCGGGCGGATTCTCACGGGACTGGTCATGGGCCCATTATGGTAGCGGGCGCCACCCTAGCTGCGGGAAGGGACGGGCGCCCAGTTCCAAAGACCCTGTTTCGGCGCTTCTTCCCCTACTAGTGTGTGGGCATCCATCACCACCAAGGGAGGCACCCATGCACACGTCACAGCCGCTGGCCGAAACCGACCGGATCCATCATTTCTCCGAGGGCCTGATGACCCAGTTTGCCCGGGGCCGGGAATGGGCCACGCCCGGGGTCCAGGCTGCCCTGCAAAGAGCGGTGGCGGCCCTGGATACAGGTATCGAAACGGCCTCGCCGCGCCTTCAGGCGATGCTGCGCAGGTTGGCTGATGAACTGGCCGGTGGCGTGGAGACCCTTACTCCCCGGGCCCGGAAACAGCTCAAGCGCGCCGGAACGAAGACATCTGCGCGCCGCGTTCGGACCGTTCCGGTCCGTGCTGAACGGCCAGGGGCCAACATGTGGTGGTGGATCGCCGGTATCGCGGTCCTGGCCGCCGGGGCGGCGGTGTGGCGCAACATGCAGGCGTCCAACCAAGAGCCTGCCCCGGCACTGGGCACCCCGGAAACAGTCGATACGGACCGTTACGGTGATGCAGACCTGACGGCAGGCCGGATGTAGGAGACATTTTGGCTTGGGCCCGGGCGTCTATGCCCGGCGTGCAAGAAGTTCCCGGTAGAAATCCAGGTGGTCAGCCACCATTCTTTCGGCGCTGAACCGTTCGCTGACAGCCCTCCTGCACTCTGCACGGTCCAGGCCGGCGGCCTTGGGCAGGAGCGCGGACAGTTCCTCCGCCGGTGCCAGGTAGCCCGTGATCCCGCTGTCAACGATTTCGGGCGCGGAGCCGGAAGGAGTTGCGACGACGGGCGTGCCGGCGGCGAGGGCCTCGATCATCACCAGGCCGAACGGCTCCGGCCACTGGATCGGGTTGAGCAGGGCGAACGCATCTCCCATCAGGTGATACTTCTCCGGCCCGCCGATCTCCCCGACAAACTCGTCATCCGGCCCCAAAACCGGCTCCACGACGTCGTGAAAGTATTCCAGCTCCGCCGGCTCGCTGACCTTGGCCGCAAGCCGCAGCGGCAGACCCGCTGCCTGTGCTATCCGGACCGCTTCGAGAGCGCCCTTGTCCGGTGACATCCGCCCGACGAAACAGGCGTATCCGCCCTTGCCCGTGCCCACGGGAACCTCGGAAAGGTCCATGCCGTGGTGGATGACCCTGGCAACATTGAGTTCGGGATGTTCATGGACCTGGTCGTGGGAGATGCCGAGGATGCGCGTGTCCCTGCTCATCGCGCGATAGATTTCCGCGATTTCCGGCAGCAGCCTGCCGTGGATGGTGGTGGCCACGGGCACGCCGGGCGGGCGGTGCGCGTAGAGCGGGCCGATGAGGGTGTGGTCATGGATCACATCCACCCCGCGCAGGGCTTCGTAGGCCCTGATGACGTGATTCATTTCCGAGCCGCTCATGCCCAGATCCTGGGAGTCGGTTTCCCGCATTCCGGGCGCCAGCGGCACCGGGCAGCTGCTGTCTGACGGCGCCGCCAGCAGGACGTCCTCGCCCGCCGCAGCGAAACCGCGGGCGAGGGTATCGACTACCCGCTCTATCCCGCCGTAAGCAGTGGGTGGAACCGCAAACCACGGACTTGAGATCAGTCCAATACGCATCGTTGCCTCCTGGGCGCCGGACGGCGATGGAGCTCCGCCCGGATCCATGACTAAGTGGGATCCCCTACGGGTTCCGTACCCCGGGGGCAGGCGGCGCAACCAGAAACTGCACGATCGGGCCTATCCCGGCGGCACAGCGTGAAGAGGCGATGCGTAAATGATTTATCAAAAAACGCCCCCCGCAGCCCCGCCCATGCCCTCCCGGTTCTTTGATGGATGCATAGGAGGGTGTGGAAGCAGGGAGCGCAGATGCGGTGGGATGAGGTGCCGGAGGACCGCGGCAGGGTCCGGTTTGCCGCACCTGCGGGAACCGTGGAGGGGTACGGCGGCCGCGGGCTGAACGGCCGCGCCCTGCACCCGAAGGCGGGCTACCTGTTCCCCGACCGGTACGGCGAGGGGTGGTGGGTCATCTTCCAGCCCTGGCCGGACCAGGACGGGCCGGGACGCAAGGTTCCCGGCGACATCCTCGCCTGCAACGATTCCTACGGCGACGTGGTGCACGTCCTGGTGCTGGCCGCGGGCGTGTGGGAGGACGACGCCGAGGCCGCCTTCCGCGCGAAGGTCCCGGCCAGCCTGGGGGACGCCGCCCGGGTTGCCGCCGCGGTGGCGCACCTCAGCCCACGTGCACCCAGGGCCGCTGGGTAACGTCGGGCACGGCCTCGCGCAGCACCTCACGGGTCACCGGGGCGATCTCCCCTTCGCCCAGGAACAGGAACCGCAACAGGTTGGTGATGGGGTTGCCTTCGGTCCAGCGGAAGTAGATGTGCGGCATGAGGCCGGTGACGTCCCGGATGTGGAGCAGCACCGAGGCGATGGTGTTGGGGACCACCGGGCCGTGGACTTCGAGGATGTGGTAGCCGTGCCGGTTCACGCCGCGCACGTGCAGTTCGGTTTCGAAGTCGGACGAATCGTCCACCACCACTTCGAGGAAGAGGGCCTCGCCCGCCAGCGGGAGGTGGCTGACCTCGACGGCCGACTCGAGCTTGTCCCGGTACGCCTCGGCGGACATCCGCAGCGGCTCATGGGCGATGATCGCGATGGGCCCGTCCAGGGTGGTGGACATGAACTCCAGGGCCTGCTGGTCCAGGTGCACCCGGGTGGCATGCAGTTCAAAGGAACGCCGCACCCGGGAAAGCAGTGAGATGACGATGATGCCGAGGATGAAAATCCCGGCGATCCGGATGCCTTCGGGCCGTTCGAAGATGTTGGCCACGGTGGTGTACGCGAACACCACCGTGATGGCGCCGAAGCCCAGGGCGAGGTTCCGCTGCCCCCGCCGGCGCGCCGAGAGCGTCACGGCAACGGCAGCCGAAGTCATCAGCACCAGGACGCCGGTGGCGTACGCGCCGCCCTGGGCGTCGACGTCGGCGTCGAAGATGAACGTGATCAGGAAGCCGACCAGGGTGAAGACCAGCACCAGCGGCCGGACAGCCTTGGCCCAGCCCGGCGCCATGCCGTAGCGCGGCAGGTACCGCGGAACCAGGTTCAGCAGGCCGGCCATGGCCGAGGCGCCGGCGAACCATAGGATGGCGATGGTGCTGATGTCGTAGACGCTGCCGAAGCCGACGCCGAGGTATTCGTGCGCCAGGAAGGCCAGGGCACGGCCGTTGGCCTGTCCGCCGGGCTGGAATTCCTGTTCCGGGATGAGGACAACGGTGATGAAGCTGGT
>JABFWC010000165.1 GCA_013362385.1 Pseudarthrobacter sp. | reverse complement strand
ATCAGGTCGCGGCCCTCGACAAGCTCCACACCCATCAGGCCGGCCAGCAGCGTGTGCTCGAAGTAGGCGCTGTTGAACACCCCGGGCGTGAGGACGACGACGGTGGGGTCGTCGACGCCGGCAGGAGCGGTCTTGCGCAGGGCGGAGAGGAGCCGGCGCGGGTATTCCTCGACGGGCCGGATAAGCTGCTGGCCGAAGGCCTCGGGCAGGCCCTTGGCCATCGCGCGCCGGTTCTCCAGGACGTAGCTCACGCCCGAGGGCACCCGGACGTTGTCCTCCAGGACGCGGAAGGTGCCGGCAGCGTCGCGTACGACGTCGATGCCGGAGATGTGGACCCGCACCCCGCCTGCCGGTTCAAAGCCGTGGACCTGGCGGTGGAAGTGGGCACTGGTGGTCACCAACTGCCGGGGGATCACGCCGTCGGACACCACTGTCATTTTGTCGTACACGTCGTTCAGGAAGGCCTCCAGCGCGCGCACCCGCTGGGCCACGCCTCGTTCCAGGACGTCCCATTCGCCGGCCGGAATGACGCGCGGCACGATGTCCAGCGGGAAGGGCCGTTCCTCGCCGGCGTAGTCGAAGGTGACGCCGCGGTCCAGGAAGGTGCGCGCCATGGAGTCCGCGCGGGCGCTGACGTCTGCCAGGGACAGCTTGCGAAGGGCGTCCGCCACCTCCGCGTAGGAGTCCCTTGCCTGCTGCCCGGGGGCGAACATTTCGTCGTAGGCTCCGGTGCGGCCGGCGGCCACGGAGTAATCCTGGAATAGGTCTGACATGTCCAATAGCCAACCATCTTTTTGTTTCGAATTCATAAACCGCCATCCATTGTGGCGTGTTGGCGGAGGCGGCCGGTTCGTGGTTTCCGGGCTTCGTCCGGCAGAGTAGGTGGGTGCCCCGCAGCAGAAGCCTCCAACCGCCCGGCCGGGGCGGTCCCGCACGCGTCGGGCGCCTTGTCCCGGGACTGGCGACGGCGGCCCTGGCCGTCGCGGCGGCAGTCCTGCTCCACGGGGTGTTCCCGCCGCTGCCCGCCATGACCCTGGCAGTAGTCCTCGGCGTCCTCGCCGCGAACCTGCCCGGCACGGGGCTATGGACCGCCGGCCGCGCACGTCCCGGCCTGGACTTCGCCGGCAAGCACCTCATGCGGGGCGGAATCGTCCTGCTCGGCCTGAAGGTCAGCATCATGGATGTCCTGGGCCTGGGCTGGCTGGCACTGGTCCTGATCGCCGCCGTGGTGGCGGCGAGCTTCGCCGGCACCTACCTGATTTCGCGCGCGTTCCGCCTGCCGCCGGTGACCTCGCTGCTCGTGGCCACCGGCTTCTCCATCTGCGGTGCCTCCGCCATTGGCGCCATCGCCGCCGTGCGCAGGATCCGGCACGCGGACACCGTCCTGCCCGTGGCCCTGGTGACGCTCTGCGGCACGCTTGCCATCGGCGTCCTACCCCTGTTCGTCCATCCGCTGGGCCTCACGGCGGCCGTGTTTGGCGCCTGGACCGGCGCGTCAGTACACGACGTCGGCCAGGTGGTGGCCACGGCGCAAACCGCCGGGACCGCGGCGCTGGCGATCGCCGTCGTCGTCAAACTCACCCGCGTGCTGCTGCTGGCGCCCGTCGCGGCGGTGGCCGGCGCGCACCACCGCCGGGCAGCCCGGCCCGACGAAGCGGATGCGAAGCTGCCGCCCGTGGTGCCCCTGTTCGTGCTGGGCTTCGTGGCGATGGTGGTGCTGCGCTCCACCGGCTGGCTCGCCGATGGCTGGCTGGAGGCCGGTGCCGCGCTCCAGGACATCCTGCTGGGCGCTGCGCTCTTCGGCCTGGGATCCGCCGTCAGGATCCGGCACCTGCTGCACACCGGGGGCCGCGCGCTCCTGGCAGCGCTGTCCTCGTGGCTGCTGATCGCCTTGCTGGGCCTTGCGGCCGCGCTGCTCATCGCCGGGTAGCTGTGCCGGTTCGGCGCCGTGATTAGATAGCCGGGTGCCACTTGAGAATCTGCAGCGCAATGAAGCCGCCGAACGTTCAGCCCTGATCAGCACCGCCAGCTACGACGTCTCCCTGGACGTCCGCCGGGCCGCGGATCCGGACGTGGCCGGCTATACCAGCCGCAGCGTCATCACTTTCACGGCTTCCGAGCCGGGCACGTCAACCTTCCTGGACTTCATCGGTGCCGGGGTGCACAGCGTCTTCCTCAACGGCAAGGGCCTTGCGGTGGAGGAGGTGGTGGACGGTTCCCGGATCAGGCTGGACAACCTCCAGGCCGAGAACCAGGTGACGGTCACCGGAACCGCACTGTACAGCCGCTCCGGCGAGGGCATGCACCGGTTCGTGGATCCCGCCGACGGCCGGACTTACCTGTACACCCAGTACGAACCTGCGGACGCCCGCCGCGTGTTCGCCAACTTTGAGCAGCCTGACCTGAAGGCCACGTACACGTTCCATGTCATGGCGCCCGCAGACTGGGAGGTGGCGTCCAACGGTGCCGAAGTGAAGAGGACACTGCTCACCAGCGATCCCGCCACGGCCTGCTGGGACTTCGCCACCACGCTGCCCATGTCCACCTACATCACGGCAATACTGGCTGGCCCCTACTTCAAGGCCGTGGACCGCTGGCAGGGAACGCTCGACGACGGAACGCACCTGGACGTGCCCCTGGCCCTGTACTGCCGGGCGTCGATGGCGGACTCGTTTGACACCGGCGAGCTGTTCAGGCTGACGAAGAACGGGCTCGACTTCTTCAACCGGCTCTTCGACTTCCCCTACCCCTGGGGCAAGTACGACCAGGCGTTCGTGCCCGAATACAACCTCGGCGCGATGGAGAACCCGGGGCTGGTCACCTTCACCGAAAGCTACGTCTTCACCTCCCGGGCCACGGACGCCCAGTACCAGGCCCGCGCCAACACCCTGATGCACGAGATGGCGCACATGTGGTTCGGCGACCTGGTGACCATGCGGTGGTGGGATGACCTGTGGCTCAAGGAATCCTTTGCCGACTACATGGGCACCCTCGGCGTGGACCGCGCTACGGACTGGGAAACCGCCTGGGTGAACTTCGCCAACAAGCGCAAGGCCTGGGCCTATGTCCAGGACCAGCTGCCCACCACCCACCCGATCGTGGCCGACATCCCGGACCTGGAAGCGGCCAAGCAGAACTTCGACGGGATCACCTACGCCAAGGGCGCCTCGGTGTTGAAGCAGCTTGTCGCGTACGTGGGGTTCGATGCGTTCATCGCGGGGTCGCGTACGTACTTCCGCCAGCACGCCTACGGCAACACGTCGCTGAACGACCTCCTTGAGGCCCTGGGTGCTGCCTCCGGGCGGGACCTGGCGGGCTGGGCCCGGCAGTGGCTGCAGACGTCCGGGATTTCCACGCTGTCCCTGGACATCGTCCCGGAAGCCACGGACGACGACGGCGTCCCGGCCGGCGTGGCGATCGTGCAGGAAGCAACGGATCCGGTGACGGGACGGGAGGAGCTGCGTCCGCACCGGCTGCGGATAGGTTCCTACGATTTCGACAGTGCAGGAGCCCTGGTCCGGACCGGAGGCTTCGAGACCGACGTCACGGGCGCCAGGACGGATCTCCCCCAGCTCACGGGCCGGCCGCGGCCGGCGCTGCTTCTGGTCAATGACGACGATCTCACGTACGCGAAGGTGCGGCTGGATCCGGTCTCCGAAGCGACGGTCCGTGCATCCCTTGACCGCATTGCCGATCCCATGGCCCGTGCCCTCTGCTGGACGGCGCTATGGAACTCCGCGCGCGATGGCGAAACGCCCGCCGCCCTTTACATTGATGCCGTGGCCGCCTTTGCCCGGGCGGAGACCGGCATCGGGGTACTGCTGAACATCCTGGACAACGCGATCACCGCCGTCGAACGCTATACGCCCTGGGACAGCAGGGATGACGTGCGCGCGGCCTTCCTGGCAGTGGCAGCCGCCGAACTGGACCGGGCCCGGCCGGGCTCGGACCAGCAGCTGGCCTGGGCGCGCACCCTGGGCACGCTCAGCCGGCATGACGCGGGTGTGCTGCCGCGCCTGCGGGCACTCCTGGACGGGACCACCTCCGTGGAAGGGCTGGCGGTGGACGCGGAGCTCCGCTGGCATTTCTGGCACGCGCTCGCCGCCCATGGCCA
>JABFWC010000153.1 GCA_013362385.1 Pseudarthrobacter sp. | reverse complement strand
CATGACTACACGCGCCGGCTGATCGCCTCGCTTCCGGTCCCGGACCCGGCCGAGCAGGCGAAGCGGCGCGAAGAACACCGCGCCCTGCTGGGCATCTAAAGACGGCACCCGGCAGCGGCGGCGCGGCACCCGTCCCGCCGCCTCTGCCGGCGTCCGTGCCGGGAGGAGGGCCGGTGCCGGCCGGCGGGCGGCGCCGCGTCTTAACACCCGCGTCGACTCGGGCCGCTCCCATAGACTGGAACCATGACGCAGCACAACCTCAGCTCTCCCGGTCCCGACGATTTCGATCCCTCCGCCAGTTCCCTGGCCGGCCAGGTGGACAATTCGGTGATGGCTGAACTGCTGTCCATCCGTTCGAGCATCGACAACATCGATGCCACCCTGGTGTACCTCCTTGCGGAGCGGTTTAAGGCCACGCAGAAGGTGGGCTTCCTCAAGGCTGCCCACCGGTTGCCGGCGGGCGACCCCGGACGGGAAGCGGCCCAGATCGCCCGCCTCCGGCGCCTGGCCGAGGACGCGCACCTGGACCCGGCGTTCGCGGAAAAGTTCCTGAACTTCATCATCGGCGAGGTCATCCGCCACCACGAAGCCATCGCCGAGGACCACCAGGCTGCGTCCGGACCGCAGGCCTCAGCACTGAGGT
The DNA here is from genome assembly GCA_013362385.1 of Pseudarthrobacter sp. GTDB lineage: Bacteria > Actinomycetota > Actinomycetes > Actinomycetales > Micrococcaceae > Arthrobacter. The sequence continues at coordinate 3,471 of JABFWC010000153.1, read as the reverse complement.
GAGCGGCGAACAGCGCGCGCCCGGCCGCGGGGAGGGCTCGACGGCGTCCGCCGGACCCGGCGAGGTAACGGCCACCGGGCTGGGTCCGTGGCCCGGTGAGGACCCGCTCGAAGCCGCCCGGATCATCAGGGGCGAGCTGGGCAGCCCCCACCTGCCGTTCCTGGCTGAGCTGCCGGACCGGGGTGTGGGGTCCGACGCCCTCGGCCGCACTGCGTCACTGCTTGAGGAACTCGCCGCGGATGTCCAGCCCTACGGCTGGCGCCTCGTGGACCGGCCCGGCAAGGACAGCAGGAGGGCCGCTTCTGCGCTCTCCACGGACATCAACATCCTGGCCGACGTCGCCGGAGCGGAGGAATCTTCCGCCGGGGAGCTCAAGGTCCAGCTGGTGGGGCCCCTCAGCCTGGCGGCCGGCCTGCACCTGCACCACGGCGAGCGAGCAGTAGTGGACTACGGGGCGCGCCGGGACCTTGCCGAGTCCCTCGCCGCCGGCGTGGGCAGCTACCTTACCCGGGTTTCGGCGGCCGTGCCCGGCGCCCGGCTGGTGGTCCAGGTGGACGAACCCGATATCGCCGCCGTTCTTGCCGGGACGATACCCACCGCCAGCGGCTACCGCACGCTCAGGGCTGTGCCGGGGTCCGAGGCCCGGGAATCCTGGCGCGTGGTCCTGGATGCGCTGCGTGCGGCAGGTGCGGCGGAGATCGTGGTGTCGGTGCCCGAAATAGAGGCCCCGTTCGAACAGATCCTGGCGGCGGGGGCAGACGGGATTGCCGTACCGCTGAAGGCGCTGACCAACCGCCAATGGGAGCAACTGGCGGGGGCCGTGGAGGCCGGGAAACGTCTCTGGGCCGGCGCCTTGGACATCTCCGCCGGTCCGCTGCCCAGGGTTTCCGATTGCGTGGAGTCGGTGTGGCGCCCGTGGCGCCAGCTGGGGCTTCCCGCATCACTGCTTGCCGCCGTCCGGGTGACACCGTCGGCGGGGCTCGCCGGCCGGACGCCGGCTGAGGCTACCGGTGCCCTGGGCAGGCTCACGCAGGTGGCCGACGGCCTGAATCAGCGCGCGCTGGGGTAACGGTTCAGACCCGGTTTTCCCACCGGTCCGGCTGGGCGTAGCGCGGCAGGAAACTGCGGGCGGGGCTGCCGCCAGTGTAGGGCCGGAGCCGGTAATCGAAGGCCCCGGCGTACACCAGCACCAAGCCGATCTGGGGCTGGATCACCTTCACCTGGATGCGGTGCCGGCCGCTGCCGCCCTCTGCCGGATCCCACCATTGTTCGGCGTAGGCCTTGGCATCAAGGGCCCGGGGAAGCGGTATCCGGAGCGGGCCAAGGAAGAGCCGCGAAGCCTCGGACACGCCCCGCAGCCTTCCCTCCGGGGTGACGCTGAGGTTGAGGTCTGTCACGAGCCGCCGGTACCGGCCCACATAGTCCACCAACTGGGTGGTGCCGCCGTGGCCCGTGGCGCTGGTGGTGTCCTGGAACAGCCGGGTGCGTCCGGGGAACCGGATCTCCCGCCGGGCAGTAAGGCTGGAGCGGCCGAACGGGTCGTGGTGCGCGTGGTTCTCAATCCGGAACGGAATGTTTTCACCGTATTCGGGGAAGAAGGCTTGTTCACCCCCGGTAAGCCGCAGCAGGGGGCGAAGCCAGCGCTGCCGGCACCCTACGACGTCGAAGGTTCCTTCACCCACGCCATACTGTCCGGAGCCGGGCGCCAGGGAAAAGTAGTCCTGCAGTTCGGGCTGCAGCCGGGCAAAATCCGTGCCGAGTGCCTGCTGGTAGATCGGGGCGTTCACGAAAGGACCTCCTGGTGGCGTCTGCTGCTTCCGGTTTCACAATCTACCGGCCGCCTTGAGCTTGATGTACATGTCTGCAAGCCGCGGCGGCAGCTGGTGGGGTTCGGCATCCACCACCTCCGCCCCGATGCGGCGCAGCTCCGCGGTCACTGCTGTCCGCTGCAGCAGGGCGCGCTCCGCGGCGGCGGCGCGGTAGACGCCGGTCGCGTCGTCGCGTTCGCGCAGCATGGTTCCCAGCTGGGGGTCCCGGACCGCAGCGACCACTACAACGTGCCGGCTGGCGAGCCGCTCCGCCGCCGGCAGCAGGCCTTCCTCGGGCGCTCCGCCATCGAGCGTTGTCAGCAGTACCACCAGGGACCGGTGCGGGGAAACGGCCCGGACCTGGGCAGGGAGGGCAGTCCAGTCCATCTCGATGAGCTCGGCCTCCAGGGGTGCCATGGCCTGCACCAGCCGGCCCAGGATATTGCCCTGTCCGGCGGACCCGGCCCGCGCCCGGACCCGGCGGTCGAAGGCCACGAAGTCCACCCGGTCCCCGCCCCGTTCGGCTAGGACCCCCAGCAGGAGTGCCGCCTCCATGCCGGTGTCCAGGCGCGTTTCATCGCCGATCCTGGCAGCCGAGGTCCGGGACGTGTCCAGGATAATCACCACCCGCCGGTCGCGTTCGGGCCGCCAGGTCCGCACCACCACGGCGGAGCGCCGCGCGGTGGCCCGCCAGTCTATGGAGCGGACGTCGTCGCCCCGGACGTAATCCCGCAGCGAATCGAACTCGGTGCCGGCGCCGCGGATCTGGACGGCGGCCTTTCCGTCGAGTTCCCGCAACTGGCGCAGCTTCGATGGCAGGTGCCGCCGGGAGTGGAAGGGGGGCAGCACCCGCAGCGAACCCGGGCAGGCGATGGTGCGCTGGCGGGCCGCCAGTCCCAGGGGACCGAAGGAGCGGAGCGTGACGTGCGGCGATGTAAGGTCACCCCGCCGGACGGGATGGAGCCGGACGGTGAGGCGCCTGCCTTCACCGGCCGGGACATCGATGTCCTGGACCGGGTCCCGGGCGCCGGCCGAGGGCTGCCAGCCGTCCCGGAGGGTTCCTTTCAGCCTCCGGCCGCCGTCATTGTGGAGTGTCAGCACGGCTTCGGCGATGCTGTCCAGCGCGGCGTTTTCCGGCCCCGCCCGCGTCACCCGGACGGGCCGGAGGGATCCGGCGATCAGCCCATCCACGGCCAGCAGGGCCAGGAGCATCGCGCCGGTTGCGAGGACGGCGGACCACCCCGGGAAGAGCAGGACCGGAACCAGTCCCAGCAGGACCAGCACCACGAAGCGTCCGGAGATGGCCATCAGCGGGGGACGGGGACGGTCGCCAAAATGCTGCCCAGGACGTCGTCCACGCGCACCCCGTCCATCTGGGCTTCCGGCTGGAGTGCCACGCGGTGCCGCAGGCAGGGCAGGGCCAGGGCCTTGACGTCGTCGGGGGTGACGAAGGCACGCCCCGAAAGCCACGCCCAGGACCGGGAGGTGTTGAGGAGGGCGGTGGCACCGCGCGGCGAAACGCCCAGCAGGAACGAAGGGGCGGCCCGCGTCGCCCGGACCAGGTCAACGATGTAACCGACGATTTCCGGATCCACGGCCACACCCGCTACCGCCTCCCGTGCCCGCGCCAGGTCCGCGGCGCCCGCGACGGCCCGGACGCCGG
>JABFWC010000155.1 GCA_013362385.1 Pseudarthrobacter sp. | reverse complement strand
GGCTGGAACTGCGAAGCGCCGGGCACCTCATCCCGTTCCTCCTTCCACAGCACCATCTGCGTCCTGGACGGCCTGCTGGAATACGAACGGACGACAGGCGGAACACCGGGTTCGCACGCTGCCAGGGAACGCGGCGGCGAGTACCTCCTGGAGCGCGGCCTGATGCGCCAAAAGTCGACCGGTGAGATCATCAGTGACGACTGGCTGCGGTTCTCGTATCCCACCCGCTGGTTCTACGACATCCTCCGCGGACTCGAGTACTTCCGGGCAACGGGCGCGGGCCCGGACCCGCGCCTTGCCGAGGCAGTAGGCATCGCGCGGTCCAAACAGCAGCACGACGGCAGGTGGCTGCTGGAAAATACCCACCCAGGGAAGGTCCACTTTCCGCTGGAGCAGGGCGACGGGCGGCCCAGCCGCTGGAACACGCTGCGGGCCCTCCGCGTCCTGCGCTGGCACGAAGGTTCCTGAAGGGATCCCTTGGCTGCCAGGCGCCTTTAGCCCTCGAACAACCGACGGCGGTGCTTCAGCTCTTTGACCCACGCCCTGATGACCATTTGCGGGAACGGTGACCCGCCGTCGTCGTCCGCTTTGGTGGCGCTTGCGACGGCGAAGGCCGTCCCTGCCTCAAGGTCGGCAAGCAAGGGTCCCGACGCCGCCAGGGCCAGGTCCCCCGCCTTGTCGGCCGCCCGCTCCGGAAGACCCAACGCGGCTGCCCACCCCGAGAAGTGGCGGCGCGAGATGCCCGTCCGCTTGCCGTTCAGGGTCAGCGCCAGCGTCTTGTCGCCATAAACGACGGTGGAGGGGATGTCGTACACCGGCGCGATGGTCCATTCGCCATGCGGCTGCTGCACCATGGACAGGTTCTTGGCGTGGAGGTCGCCGTTGCCGCTCAACCAGGCGAAGGCCACTTGGATCGCAAGGTTCCGGAGGGCCGGCAGCGGTGCGGCGCAATGGTCCGCCAACGCCCGGCAGGCCTGGGAATAGCCCACGTTGTACTTGTCCGCCGGATAGAGCCCGAGCACCTGGGCAGCGTCCTCGACCGCCAGGCGCTGGACGTCATCGGCTGCACCGCCGGGCAACGGCACCCGGTCGAAGCGCTCCACCAGCAGCCCGGGCCGCCCGCCAACGTCCCGGATCAGCTCCACCCGGCTCAAGGGAATCCGCAGCCTGGCTGCGTACCGGAACATGACCAGTTCGTTCTCCACCACGTGCGGAAACTCAGGAGCATTCAGTTTGAGGATGTACCGCCGTCCGGCCCTGGCCACGGGTACCGAAATCATTCCCGCGGACAACTTGTCCTGCACCCCTGCCAGTGCCACGGGGTCGATCAGGTCGGGGTCCCCTAACAGCTGGTCGAAGTCGAGCGGCTGTGCCGGGTCCAGCTCCACTGCATGTTCGTCCGGGTCCAGGGGTTCCCCGTGCCCAACAATCTGCACGTCCCCCACGGGGTTTGCGCCCGCCGCAATGAGCAGGGACAGGTCATCGTCGGCGCTGGTCTTGATGGAGCGCCGCAGCGCGTTCAGGCGGCGGCCTTCCGGCAGCAACCCGGTGAAGTATGGCGGGGCAGCCCCTGAGGCAGAAAAGACAGGCTCGCTCGTGAGCGGCAGGGTACTGGCGACCGGGGGTCCGCCGGCAGCAAGATAGGAGGGCAGGTAACTGAATTTCGTGCCGCCGTCGAACCGCTCCAGCAGGGCCTCCACAACGCCGGCCTTGTAGATGTCCGCCACGCGGTGCCTCATGCGCCTGCACCGCCCTGGTTCCCAGCAGCGGGGGCGGCACGGGAGGCGTGGCTGGCGCGTCCGGTGACCTGCAGGTCGAGGCCCAGCGTTTGAAGTACGGCCATCAGCGAGTCGAGCTGCACACTGGGCTTGCCCTGCTCCACGAACCGGACAAAGCGCTCCGACACTCCGGCCATGTCCGCGAGATCGCGCTGGCTGAGCCGTAACGCCGCCCGGCGGGCCCTGACCACAGTCGCGAGGCGTTCCGGTAACTCGTCCGCCATTCCCACCCCTCCGGTGCAATAGGTATGAACGTACCGATTTGCTGCACAAACAAGGGTATCGATTCCAAGCGGGGGCAGTAAAGGAATGCGTTAGGTACGAACGTGCCGCCTACTCCACGGGATACGGCGGGTTACTGGCCGACCCCTTGGCCCTTCACAGGTTTCTTTCAGGCACGCAGGCGCATACTCGAGGTGAGTACCAGCCCCGCGAAAGAACCACACATGCCCTCCAGCACTCCCCGCCCCGACTCGTCTCCCGCCCCGCAAATTCCGGCCGTCCGGATGGCTTCCCTCCCGCAGCTCCGGCACTGGATAGCGGTACCCGCCCTTGCCGCCGTCCTGATTGTCGCCGCAGGCCTGCTGCTGCGTTCCATCCCCGCGCTGACGGCATCCGATATGGCCGTCGATGCCGAACTCAGCCACGACCACACGCCGCCCCTGACCGGCATCGCCCTCTTCATCAATGTGGTGTTCAGCCCGCCCGGCGGCGTCCTGATGATCGCGGCCCTCTGCCTGTACCTGCTGCTGGTCCGGCGAAGCCCGGTGAACGCGGCCGCAACAGGACTGGTGGCGGCAGGCGGCTGGGTCAGCAGCGAGCTTTTCAAGCTGCTGGTGGCGCGGCACCGCCCGGATTCCAGCGCCCTCTTCAACCCCCTGATTCCCGAGCCGGGCACGGACAGCTTTCCAAGCGGACACACCGCCCTGGCGGCGGCCCTCGCCATCGCCATCTTCCTGCTGGCCCGCGGAACCAAGTGGCAGCGGCCCGCCGCCGTCGTCGGCGTGGTCCTGGTGGTGACCGTGGCGCTCTCCCGCATCTACCTCGGTGTGCACTACCCCACGGACGTGGTGGCGTCCTTCCTCACGGCGGCCACCGGAGCGGCGTTCATCACCGGCCTGTGGAACCGGTTCGGGCTGGCAGTTCTCGCCCGGATACCCTTCCTGGCAAAGCTAGGTCCAGTCCCGGCACCGCAGGCTTAGACTTGCTGCCATGACGGCCTTCATCGATGGCCTCCTGAACGTCAGCCCCTTGGTGGCGTACATCGCCGTCTTCTGCCTGGTGTTTGCCGAGGACGCGTTGTTCGTCGGCTTCGTCATCCCGGGTGAAACGGCAGCTGTCCTGGGCGGAGTGGTTGCCAGCCGCGGCGAGGTGCAACTGGTGCCGATGATGGCCCTGGTGGTCACCGCAGCCATCACCGGTGACAGCGTCGGCTACGAGGTGGGAAAACACCTTGGCCAGCGGATCATCAACTCCCGGCCACTCGCCCGGCACCAGGAACGGCTGGAAAATGCGCAGGACTTCCTCCGCCGCAAGGGAGGATCCGCCGTCTTCCTGGGCCGCTTCACAGCATTCTTCCGCGCCGTCATGCCCGCCCTCGCCGGCACGTCGCGCATGCCCTACGGCCGCTTCCTCGCCTTCAACGCGGCAGGCGGTGTTGCCTGGGGCACGGGGTTCGTCCTGCTGGGCTTCCTTGCCGGCAATTCCTACGAAGCAGTCGCCCAGGCGGCCGGCCGGGACATCGCCGTCGTGATCGCCGGGCTGGTGGTAGCCGGGCTCGTGGCCTGGCACTTCCGGACACGACGGCGGCGGCAGCGCGAGCGCCAGCGCTCCGCCCGCCGGGAGCAGGGGTAGGAAAGTTTGACACGCACTGTGACGGGTGCCATATTTAAAGCGTGAACCTGTCAGACAGCCGGACAGCAGGACAGCCTGCGGCCCGCCCCCTCGCCCGGCTCAGCGCCGCCGAGGCGGTGTTTAATGCGATCCGGATGGACATCGAGTCCGGGGCCGTGCCGGTGGGCAGCAAGCTCAGCTCGGAGGCCACCCTCTCGCAGCAGTATGGCGTGAGCCGTTCCGTGATCCGCGAAGCCCTTCGCTCCTGCACGGCACTGGGCCTGACAATCACCCGGACAGGTAAAGGGACATTTGTCGTGGCCAGCAAAGTGGCCAACGACCTGACCCTGGGCCAGTACTCGGCGCGGGACCTCACCGAGGCCCGCCCGCACATTGAGGTGCCCGCCGCCGGACTAGCCGCGCAGCGACGCACTCCGGAGGAACTGGAAACCCTCCGCGACATCGTGGCCGCGATGTCCACCGAAACCGACCCCGAATCATGGGTAGCCATGGA